>JBOFWD010000074.1:0-8119 GCA_051653445.1 Acidaminococcaceae bacterium
ATGCTGTTTGGTTTAGCAAGTACTTGACCGCGTTGGATGTCTTTACGGTCAACACCACGGAGCAGACAGCCGATGTTGTCGCCTGCTACTGCTTGGTCCATCAATTTGCGGAACATTTCTACGCCGGTTACTACTGTAGATTTCTTATCTTCGGACATGCCGACGATTTCTATAGTTTCGCCTACTTTAATTGTTCCACGCTCTACACGGCCTGTTGCTACTGTGCCACGACCGGTAATTGTGAACACGTCTTCTACTGGCATCAGGAATGGCTTGTCAGTTGCGCGTTCTGGAATTGGGATGTAAGCATCTACTGCTGCCATCAATTCTTCGATTTTTGCTTCGTATGCAGGGTCTCCTTCAAGAGCCTTCAATGCGGAGCCTATAACTACAGGAATGTCGTCGCCTGGGAAATCGTAGCTGGAGAGAAGTTCACGAACTTCCATTTCTACGAGCTCGATCAACTCAGGATCGTCTACCATGTCTGCTTTGTTCAGGAATACTACCATTGCTGGTACGCCTACTTGACGAGCAAGAAGGATGTGCTCACGAGTTTGTGGCATCGGGCCGTCTGCTGCGCTTACTACCAGGATTGCGCCGTCCATTTGTGCTGCGCCGGTGATCATGTTCTTTACATAGTCAGCATGGCCTGGGCAGTCAACGTGTGCATAGTGACGAGTTGCTGTTTCATATTCTACGTGTGCGGTGTTGATGGTAATTCCGCGTTCTCTTTCTTCAGGTGCTTTATCAATCATGGAGTAGTCCATGAATTGTGCGCCGCCTTTTGCTGCAAGCACTTTTGTGATTGCTGCAGTCAAAGTTGTCTTACCATGGTCTACGTGACCGATGGTGCCGATATTAGCATGGGGTTTGGTTCTTTCGTATTTCTGTTTTGCCATTATTACTACCTCCAAATTAATTTATTTTTCTAAATAATAATATAACCATTTTGGTGATTCGACCATATATAAAAAATTCCTGCTAATAATTATGAAACAATCAAATATTTTTGAAAAGTTTTCTTAATAATCAGCAGTGTTGCTTATATATGTTTTGTAATAACATAAAGAAAAAACCTCCTGGTAGAGGTTTGATTTTTATTTGGTGGCGGCGCACGGATTTGAACCGCGGACACTCCGGGTATGAACCGAATGCTCTAGCCAACTGAGCTACGCCGCCATACTTATGAAAATAACTTACTGGAGCTGATGACCAGGATTGAACTGGTGACCTTATCCTTACCAAGGATACGCTCTGCCGACTGAGCTACATCAGCAAACATGGTTGCGGGGGCTGGACTTGAACCAACGACCTTCGGGTTATGAGCCCGACGAGCTACCAACTGCTCCACCCCGCGATAAGAGGACACCAATAATTAAAAGTTGGTGGAGAGGGAAGGATTCGAACCTTCGAAGCCAGAAGCGGCAGATTTACAGTCTGCTCCCTTTAACCACTCGGGAACCTCTCCGTTATGAACTTTTTGGAGCTGGCGAAAGGAATTGAACCCTCAACCTACTGATTACAAGTCAGTTGCTCTACCGATTGAGCTACGCCAGCACTGCATTAGTGACATTGATTAGTATATAATATGCGGATTAACTTGTCAATACTATTTTTTTGTTTTTTTTAAATATCGTAAAATTTTTACATTTTTACGAAAGTGACAAGAACATCACAGATAAAAATACCACAAAGTCACCACGGCCATTATAATACGATAATATGCAAAACTTGTCAACCTTGATCTATTAAGAAAACCAATAAACCAAAGAATTGAGATATATGCAACAACAAAAGATACAACAAAACCTATGCCGAGCAAATACAAATCGTTTGTGCTCAGAGAAGACATATTCTTCATAAGATCATAAATACACGCTACAAACATCAAAGGCACGGCAATAATAAAAGAATATTCCGCAGCAGCTTTGCGTGTCAAGCCGATCAAGAGGCCTCCACCTATGGTTGAGCCCGAACGTGAAAATCCCGGCCATAAAGAAAGAATCTGGAAAGCACCAACAAGAACTGCCTGCCTTAGCGATATTTTGTCGACATCATCAAGCAAGTATTCGTGCATATTTTCTGTTTTCTTCTCTGCATACATCATTAAAAAAGCGCCTAAAACCAAGCCTATTGCCACCGTAAACGGCGAAAACAAATATTGCTTGATTGCACTGTGAGCAAAAAACGCTATCCCCATTACAGGCACTATGCCGGCCGCAACATGCCATACACTCAGTCCTTCGTTAACCTGCCATCCTTCGCGTGTAAAAAAATGTCTGAATTTATCTCTGTAAAGAAATATGACAGACAAAATAGCTCCTAATTGCACAAAAATATCAAAAACTTTCGCAACAGGCCCATCGAACCCAAGTAAGTGTCCTACAATAATCATATGTCCTGTCGAGGAAACAGGCAAAAATTCAGTGACACCTTCAACTATCCCGATAATTATTGCTATTAATGTTAAATCCATGGTCTACCTTCTTTTTCGTTTATTGTATTTCAAAGCAACTTTTTTTATTATAGCCAATATGGCGATAACAAACCAGTATTATTTTAGCTAATCCTGATGAATTTTATCCGAAAGGTTCACTTCTTCCGTTTTTGCAGCAATTCTGCCAAAACAAGCTTGTCAGTAGGAAAAGCCATCTCCGGCGGTTCAGCAAGCTCGAACCAGCCAAGTTCACTCGCATCATCACCAGCAAGAGGCGTTCCGGAAATTACTTTTGCCATAAACCAAATGCCTACTGTATGCTGCTTAGGATTGTGAAAATTAGAATGAACAGAGAATACTTCTAACGGCTCAACAACGAGATTGGTTTCTTCTTTTACTTCTCGTATAATTCCAGCCCTTACATCTTCATCATATTCCAGATAGCCGCAAGGAATGCACCAAAATCCGGCATAAGTAATATTTTGCGAGCGTCTCGCCAATAGAATTTTACCCTCTTCATTTAAAATAATTGCCGCAACTCCAACTATAGGATTTTCATAATTTACACGCCCACACCTACAGCAGACTAGCCTATCCTTACCGGTCAAAAATCTTTCGACCAAACCTGCTCCGCATACTGGGCAAAACTGAAATCTCTGAGCCATAATTTTACCTCGCTTCTAAAAAAAGGTAGGAATCCCGTCGGGGATTCCTACCGGCAACTTTCATGATGTTCAATCACCAAAACTAATACCCAAGTGGCGTGCGGCACGAATAATGTCGCTGTCAACAGGAACCAGATGTGGTTCTGATGCTACCTTTTCAATCGGCACCACTACAATATTATTACTCTGCAAGGCTACCATCATATTATATTTTTCTTGCAGGCAGGCCTCTATTGCCGCAACACCATAACGCGTAGAAAGCACCCTGTCATAAGGAGTAGGGGAACCGCCGCGCTGCAAATACCCCAGCACCGTACAACGCGATTCTATGCCTGTTTTCTCTTCTATTTCACGCACCAATTTTTCACCAGCTCCGCCAAGCCTGATCGGCTCAAAGCTGCCTTTTACCAAGCGTGCTACCGAAAGTTCGCCACCAACAGCTCTAGCGCCTTCAGCGACAACAATAATACTGAATTTCTTGTTGTTTTCCTGCCGCTGCTTGATCTTTTGTAAAATTGGCTCTATTTTATAAGGGATTTCAGGAATCAATATGCAGTCAGCGCCACCGGCTATTCCTGCATGGAGAGCAATCCAGCCGGCATATCTGCCCATGACCTCAAGCGCCATCACCCGATGATGCGATTCTGCAGTGGTGTGCAGTCTGTCTAAAGCATCAGTAGCCGCAGCCATAGCGGTGTCAAAGCCAAATGTTCTTTCTGTGCAAGGTAAATCATTGTCAATTGTTTTTGGAATGCCAATCACTTTAATATCGCATTCTTTGCTAAGCCTGCTAGCAATATTAAGACTGCCGTCGCCACCAATTACAAGCAAAACATCAATTGCATGTTTTTTTAAATTAGCTAAAACAGTCTCTCGCATGTCTTTATAAATTTGCTCGCCTTGAGCATCTTTTCCTACAGCAAAATGAAAGGGATTATCACGGTTGGTCGTTCCCAGGATAGTGCCTCCGCGCGGCAATATTCCTGACACGTCCTGCAAAGACATTTTCTTGATATTATCTACAATCAAACCATTAAATCCATTTTCTATGCCATAAATTTCGTATTTATTCTGAATTGCAGTTTTTACCACCGCACGTATTACTGCGTTCAAACCCGGGCAATCTCCGCCCCCCGTAAGAACTGCCAGTCTTCCTCGTATAATCATTCCACACCCCTGTCTTAATCCATGTCCCAAATTTTAAAACCATCCGCACTGATCCTTATGGACTCTGTTCCGTCAAATTTATCATAGCAAAGAAAACCTTTTTCATAGTATCCCGGCCATGCCGCTGCTATCGTAAATTTCTTACCCAATTTGCTTAGCAGATCAGCGATATCAATGTGAAATACCGGTACAAACAGCGTTTGAAGACGATCGAGCAGAACAACGTCAGGGTTATAGCCCTCTAATATTTCGCCGATCATTTCCGGCGCCTTTTCCTGACGCAATGCCGGCAAAAGTTCCAAGAAATCTTCAGTAATTAATAAGCGGCAATCAACGTAATCCCACGCTTTCTTAGCTGCCGCCTCACGCAGAACACCGCTCTTACCGCTTCCTGGTTTTCCTGTAATAATCAAAACTTGGCCTTCATGCCCTTGCAGGCTTTCTACCTCTTTTACAAAATCCTCTACCTGGCTCATGTTCTTCGCCCTCCTTAGTTTTTTCGTAAACAGGTTGTTCGTATTTAAGATGTTTTAATTATTCGTCGCCCTTTTATAAACTCCTTTAAAAAACAAAACATCATTTAGAAAAATCTAAATGATGTTAGAATTTGTTACATATCTATCAAATTTATTTCTCATGCTTGCGATGACTGGCAAATCTTTCAGAAGGATCCATCGCCATCAACCCGCAGTATACGTTCTTCAAGTCCGTTTCTTCTTCACGGGAACTAAGGTATTTCTCCAGTTTTCGTTTAACCCGCTGCAAAGCATTATCAATAGACTTTATATGCCGGTCAAGATCAAGTGCAATTTCCTGATAAGATTTACCATCAAGATAGCTCATAAGAACTTTCCATTCTAAGTCGCTCAGAATATTGTTCATCTTATTTTCTATATCAAGGAACTCTTCACGACTGATAACCATCTCTTCAGGGTTTGCCACTTTAGCTCCGGAAATAACGTCAAGCAAGGTTCTGTCAGAATCCTCTTCATAAATAGGTTTATTCAAGGAAACATAAGAATTCAAAGGTATATGTTTCTGCCTAGTCGCTGTTTTGATAGCAGTAATTATCTGGCGAGTCACACAAAGCTCCGCAAAAGCGCGAAAAGAAGACAGCTTGTCATTACGGAAATCTCTTATTGCTTTAAAAAGACCTATCATCCCTTCCTGAATAATATCTTCTCTTTCAGCTCCAATTAAAAAATAGCTTCTCGCTTTGGCACGCACAAAATTACGATATTTATAAAGCAAATATTCCTGCGCCAAAAGATTTTCTTCTTTTTTCGCAACCATAACGACCTCTTCATCGGTCATATTTTCAAATGTCTGATAGGGATCATTCGATACACCTGAACGCATACAGCACAGCCTCCCTTTTTCTTTTGTCCGTTCTTCGAAAGCCTGCTACGTTAATCGTGGAACTAATTATACAATAGCTTTTTTTTACAAGTCAACCGAGATCTTGTTTTTATCTTCGCAAAAGCTCAAGTCTGCGCAATACATCATCATTAAGGCGATTACCGACTTCATTGCGAGCTTTTCCTTTTATTTTCTTTTCAGTGCGCTCACACATTTGCTTTTTTGCTGCCAGATATTCCTCTCGAAACTCCCTTGCGGAAATACGATAAGCGCCAATGCCCAAAATCACTATCTGCTCAGCATAATCACTTGTTACAACAAATACCTTATTATCTTCTTTTGCCAATTCATAGGTTTTATGCTCAATCCATGAGTCAGCTGTTTCACCCTCTGCCGTAAACACAATATCTGCACCGGCATGGCTTTCTTGACGAGATAATCCCTGCATCTCCTGGGCATCAAAGACCAAAATAGCCCTCTGCCCTTTAAATGCAGCATATTCGGCAGCAATCGCCAGCAGCATATCACGCGCATGCCCTAGATCTTCTTCCCTGGCACTCTTAAACTCTTTCCAGTTGTTAATCACATTATAACCGTCAATTAAGAGCCATTCGGTCATAATTAATCACCGGCTCTTTGCCTTACAATATCAAAAAGCAGTATTGCTCCTGCCGCCGAGGCATTCAAAGAAGAAACTCCTCCACGCATGGGAATCTTTACCAAAAGGTCGCAATTTTCTTTTACCAACCTGCCCAAGCCTTTGCCCTCTGCACCAATAACAAGGACTATCGGGCCACTCAAATTCGCATCAAAGTAGTCATCCTCGCCATCCATATCAGCACCGACGACCCACAACCCTTTTTTCTTCAGTTCGTTGATAGTCTGTGATATGTTGCCAATACTGACCACCGGAACGTATTCTATCGCACCTGCTGAAATCTTTGCTACAACTGCGTTCAAAGGACAGCTCCGACGCTTTGGCATCAGCACTCCATGAACGCCTGCCGCATCAGCAGTCCGAATAATCGCCCCAACATTCTGTGGATCCTGCAATTCATCAAGCAAAACCAGAAAAGGAGCTTCGCCCTTCTCCGCAGCAATAGCCAATACCTCATCCAAATCATAAAAGCGGATAGGAGCAGCCATCGCTACAACACCCTGATGGCGAATTCCTTGTGCCATATTGTTCAGCTTCTCAAGCTTAACATATTCAACCAGTACGCCGACCTCTTTGGCTAAAGCAATTATTTCACCAATACTGCCGCCTTTAATACCATCCTGTATAAATAACTTATTAAATGACCTCCCGCTGCGCAGCGCTTCAATAACCGAATTCCGTCCTGCAATCAATTCTTCCGACATGTTTCCCCTATCCTTTCGCAGCCTTAGCCTGCAAAGCAGCTAAACGGCCACAGGTCATTTCGCCTTCCGTGCAAATTCCCTCGGTAACACAGGAAGGACCTGCCTTTTCAAATAAGACAGGTGCGACTTCCTTGACCTCTGCCAGCATTTTTTCAGCCAAAGCCCTGATCTCCCATTGCGCGCGGCTGCAGCAGCGCAGGCGGAAGAAATTATATAAAGCTCTTACGTTCATAGTGACCACTATTTTGGTTTCTGCCGCATTTGGCAGGATGTAGCGGGCATCTTCTGCAGGAATGCCCATTTCTGTCCACTCGGTATATAGATTCCTTATTTCACTCATAAGTTTCTCAAATTTTTCGCGTTCCACCGGTTTTGCGGCTATGGAAAGAGGCAATATTGTTTCAAAATCATGTTCCTTAACATAACGCTGTGATTGCTGAGAATAAGAGGCTATGCGATGACGAACCAGTTGGTGCGTAAGAACACGGGAAACTCCTTCAATTGCAAAAGTAAACGTAACATGCTCAAGAGTCGAAAAATGTCCCATCTCAACCAACTTGCGAACCAGCTTAGCCGCTTGTTCGTCAGTAATTTTTTCTTCCAGCTGCGCTGCGCCAATCGGCGAATAACACAATCTGGCACTCATCGCGACTGTTTTTTCCGGTTCCGTCGTATAGCGCAAAAGTTTAACCTGCATATCTTAACTAAGCCTCCTGGAGTCTATTTCACTTCTGATAATCTCGAAAGAACGTTCTAAAATCTCTTCCAGACGTTCTTCTTTTTCTGCAAGAAACAACCAGCCAACCAGTGCTTCAAACGCTGTGCCTTGCCGATATTCCCGCACGCTGGCACTTTTTGGCACTGTTGACTTGGTGTTGCGGCCGCGTCTGGCAATGGCCTCTTCATCCTCGTTTAACTCTCCCGTCAGAGCATCCATCGCTTTGGCCTGCATTACAGCAGAAACCATCTTGGCTCCCAGATCATGTATTACACGTACCTGTCCTGAGGTCGGCAAAAGCCGTAAGCGCACGTAAAGAGAAAAGACAACATCGCCCACATAAGCAAGAATTACCGGATTAAGTTGTTTAGGCTCCGGCAAAACCAGGCCTTCAGAAGCACAGGCAGCAAG
>JBOFWD010000075.1:0-7631 GCA_051653445.1 Acidaminococcaceae bacterium
GTTTTCATCACCCTTGCGGATGGCAACAATATTAGCATAAGGAGAATCTTTAGGTTCAGTAAAGAGGGAATCTTTTACTGGATTTAGTTTTGCTTCGAGAGCAAAATTGGAATTGATAACGGAAATAGCAACATCATCAAGGGAACGTGGCAGCAAGGCAGCTTCAACTTCAATAATGGAGAAATTTTTTGGATTTTCCACGATGTCAGCTGGGGTTCCATTAATTCCCACGCCATCCTTCAACTTCAGCAGTTTTGCGCTTTGCAGAAGTGCCAATGCACGGCCGCCATTTGTCGGATCATTCGGAATAGCAATCTTCGCGCCTTCCGGCAAAGCATCCAGACTCTTGATGTTCTTGGAATAAATGCCCATCGGCTCAATATGGACTTTTGTTAAAGTCGTAAGAGGCAAATTGCGTTCTTTGGCAAATTTTTCCAAATAAGGAACATGTTGAAAAAAGTTTGCATCGAGTTCTTTGTCATTTAAAGACAAGTTTGGTTTAACATAATCACTGAATTCAATAATTTGTAAATCTATTCCTTCTTTTTCCAAAGTCGGTTTTATAAAATTAAGAATTTCCGCATGCGGTACAGGAGTTGCACCAATTTTCAAAACGACTTTCTTCGCCGCTCCCTTTTCTGCTTCTTTTTTGTCGCCGCCACAACCGGCAACTACCGCCAACAAGCTCACAAGAGCAAGGGCTACTGCCAAAATCTTTTTCATCATCATCTCTCCCTTTTTCTTTTTTCGTTAATAATACCTCAAAACAAAAAAACTCTTTCCAAGGAAAGAGAAGGAAAATTGCTTTCCTCTCATCTCCCAAGATTTCATCTTGCAGGATTTAGCACCAATCACGTAAACGCTTGGTTGCCGGGTGTCATCGGGCCTGTCCCTCGACCGCTCTTGATAAGAGTTATTATTAATTTAATAGTTATACTACACTAGCGAACTAGGAATGTCAAGAATTATTTCCATAAAAAAACAAGCGCCTTATAAAGACGCTTGTCAATTAACTATATGATTGGTCGGAGCGGCAGGATTCGAACCTGCGACCCCCTCGTCCCAAGCGAGGTGCTCTACCAAACTGAGCCACGCCCCGAATCACGAGATTTATTATACCTAATAAAATGGATTAGGTCAACCTTTTTTCTATTCTTTGCTGTATTTTTTTATGCCGACTTTATAAAAGTCATTTCCTTCACAATCAACACAGACAATTGCAGGGAAGTCAACCACGTCGTAACGACGAATTGCTTCCGGTCCCAAATCACCGTAAGCAAGTAATTCCTGTGCTTTTATAGATTTGGAAATAACTGCGGCGGCACCACCGACTGCGACAAAATAAACAGCCTGGTTCTGAACGATCGAATCGATTACTTTCTGTGACCGCGAGCCTTTACCAATCATGCCCTTCATGCCTTGTTCGAGCAGCGTAGGAGTATACTGGTCCATACGGCCGCTGGTCGTCGGTCCTGCAGAACCTACAATCTGACCTGGTTTTTCCGGCGACGGACCTACATAATAAATGACATTGCCCTTGATATCTATGGGTAGCTTTTCCCCTCTTGCAAGTGCTTCAGTCATTCTCTTGTGTGCAGCATCACGAGCGGTATAAATAGGCCCGGTAATACGGACACTTTCGCCAGCCTTCAGCGATCTTATCGTTTCATCGGTAAGCGGCGTGGTAATGTGTTTAATCATTTGTTCTGCCATCTCTACCCCTCCTATAGGACCACTTGCGCACAACGTGCGGCGTGGCAATTAAGGTTAACGGCAACCGGCAGTGCTCCTATATGGGTTGGTGCATACTCAATATTAACAGCTACCGCTGTTGTCGAGCCGCCCAAGCCTGAGGGGCCAACGCCTGTCATGTTTACTCTATGCAAAAGGTCTTTTTCCAGTTCTGCATATCTTGGATCCGCATTATGCTCACCGACCGGGCGAGTCAAAGAATGTTTGGCCAAATAAGTAGCAAGCTCCATATTACCGCCAATACCAACACCAACAGTTACAGGCGGACAAGGGTTTGGACCGGCATTACGAACCGTATCAACAACAAATTTAATAACACCATCAACACCATCAGCAGGCTTGAGCATCTTCAATGCGCCCATATTTTCACTTCCACAGCCTTTAGGAGACAGGGTCAATTTAACCTTATCGCCTTTCACGATTTTCACATGTATGATGGCAGGCGTATTATCCTGCGTGTTTTTTCTGTCAAATAAAGGATCATCAACAGAGGATTTACGCAAATAACCATTAATATAGCCATCAGCAACGCCGGCATTAATGGCTTCGTAAAGGTCGCCGCCTTCAAAATGAACATCTTGGCCAATTTCTGCAAAAACAACTGTCAGGCCGGTGTCCTGGCAAAGAGGACTAGCCGTTTCTTCGGCTAGTCTGGCATTTTCAATTATCGTTTCCAATATTTCTTTTCCCAGAGGAGACTCTTCGCGAGCAAGGGAGTCTTCTAAAGCCGTCATCATTTCTTTCGGCAGATTATAGCAGGCATCTTTACAAAGCTTGCTTATGGCTTCCGTAACTTCCTGAACATCGATAGTACGCATAAAGCACCTCCGAAAATTATCTGCCGACGCGTTTCATTGTATTGGTTCTGACAACTTCCGGATCAATATTGATACGAGCGACACCAGTCTCAATAGCTACCTTGGCAACAGCCGCTGCAACGGCAGGTGCCACGCGTGGGTCGAAAGCGTCTGCCACAACATAATCAGCGCGCAGATCTTTCTCATCAATCAAATCAGCAATAGCCATAACGGCAGCAACTTTCATATCTTCAGTAATCGCTCTCGCACGCACATCCATAGCACCACGGAAAACGCCCGGGAATACAGTTACATTATTAACCTGGTTCGGAGCATCGCTGCGTCCTGTACCGGCAACCCTTGCACCTGCCGCAATAGCTTCTTCATAGGTTGTTTCAGGGATTGGATTAGCCATGCCGAATACAATAGCATCCTTATTCATGCTGGCAATGATTTCTTTTGTGAAAACGCCAGGAGCAGACACGCCAACAAGGACATCAGCACCTTTTGCCACATCAGCAAGATTGCCTTTTACTTTATCTTTATTGGTAACAGTTTTCAAATATTCCTGTACGCGGTCAAGCTGCACATCAATGCCATCATAAAGAGCGCCGAAACGATCAACCATGATGATGTTTTTAGCTCCCATGTTTACCAGCAGGCGGCCAATAGCTGAACCTGCTGCGCCGCAGCCATTAACTACTATTTTTACATCCTTAATATCCTTCTTGACGAAACGCAGTGCGCCGATTACTGCAGAGCAAAGGGCAATGGCTGTACCATGCTGGTCATCATGAAAAACAGGAATATCACAAATTTCTTTTAATTTATCTTCAATATCGTAGCATTTAGGAGAAGAAATATCCTCCAGATTAATGCCGGCAAAAGAAGGCTGTAATAATCTTACAGTCTCAATTAATTTATCCGGATCTTTGGTGTCGAGACAGATTGGAACAGCGTCTACATCACCAAAAGTTTTGAACAGAACAGCTTTTCCTTCCATAACAGGAAGGCCTGCTTCAGGACCGATATCGCCAAGTCCAAGCACCCTGGTGCCATCACTGACAATAGCAACCATATTGCCGCGGCAGGTATACTCGAAAGAAAGATCCTTATCATCTTTAATAAGTTTGCATGGTTCAGCAACACCCGGCGTATACAAAACAGCTAAATCATGTTTGTCTTTGAGTGGCACCTTGCAATTAGTAGTCAATATTCCGTTGTATTGTAGTCTAATTTTAAGAGCTTCTTCGTTAATGGTCATTTTAATTCCCCCATTTTTTATAAATAGCATACGCTATTAGTGTATATTATTCGTTATTTTTTTGCAATATTTATTTTTTCATTCGTATTATTTTCGCTTCCGGTTTTTCCCCCTCGTGAACTGAAAGAACGGCGAAAGTAGGCCCTTCTTCGTCGCGTGGCAAAATAGGGCTCCCCGGGTTGATGAGCAAGATGTCTCCGAACCATTTGACCATTGGAATATGTAAATGCCCGAAAACCGCGATGTCTACCTCCAGCTTGCGCGCCCACCAAGCTATTTCACTAATTTGGTTTCCATGCATATAATGATGCCCATGCGTAAGCCAGATGCGTTTGCCGGCAAGCGTAATCAATTCATCGATATTGGCTTTACCATCAGTTGGATCTGTATTACCTGCCACAGCCAAAAACGGCAGCTTGGTTTCATATGCTAGAAAACTTCCATCCTGACCATAGTCTCCTGTGTGAAACCAATAATCAACCGGTGGCGCCATTCCCAGCACAAGCCGCATGGCTTTTTTACTGCCGTGAGTATCGCCCGTTATCCCGATTTTCACTTTATCTTCTCCCACATATCACATAATTTTTTTATGGCCTTTGCTCTATGGCTCACCTGGTTCTTTTCTTCCATAGTAGCTTCGCCTAAACCTTTATGAAGCTCTGTCGACCAGAACAAAGGATCGTAGCCAAAGCCTTCATCCCCCAGTTTGTCGTGCAAAAGCATTCCTTCACAAATACCCTCTGTTTCAGCAAGCACTTTGCCGGCAGGATTGGCTACGGCAAGAGCACACCGAAAACGGCAAGTTCGTTTCATATGAAACTTCATTGTGTGCAAGAGCAGTTTATTATTAGCCTCCGCATCAGCTTCTTCCCCTGCATAGCGTGCAGAACGCACACCCGGTTCCCCTTTCAATGTCTGTACTTCAAGTCCCGAATCATCAGCTATGCAGATTTTCCCTGTCATTTTTGCGTAATAAAGCGCTTTCTGTCTGGCATTGGCAGCAAATGTTTTCCCCGTTTCTTCAGGTGCCGGAATATCATTCAATTCCTTCAAGGATTTCAGTTCAACATCCACATCTTTCATCAGCTCTTTAAATTCCTTCAGCTTGCCTTCGTTCGTTGTTGCGATTATTAGTTCCTGCATCCTATTTACCTACCCGCTCAGCAATTTTTCCTAAAATTTCTTTCTGCTCTGCAATCAATTCATTACAGCCTTTTTCCCCAAGCTCCAGCATTTTCTTTAATTGCTTCTTATCAAATGTATGTTCTTCACCTGTTCCCTGCAATTCAACAAAATTCCCTCTGCCGGTCATAACGATATTCATATCAACTTCTGCCCTGCTGTCTTCCTCATAACACAAATCAAGGATTTCTTCGCCATCCACGACACCGACACTGATCGCTGCCAAAAAGTCTTTAATTGGGAATTTTTTGTCTTGCGGGCAAACTTTATTCAAAGCAATTACCAGTGCTACGAACGCGCCGGTAATAGAAGCAGTCCTTGTCCCTCCGTCAGCCTGCAGAACATCGCAGTCAATCGTTATTGATTTCTCTCCCAACGCCTCCAAATCAACAACGCTGCGCAAGGACCGTCCTATTAAGCGTTGTATTTCCTGTGTGCGGCCACTTTGCTTGCCTTTTGCGGCCTCACGCGAATTTCTTTGCTGTGTCGAACGCGGCAACAGCGAATATTCGGCGGTTATCCAACCTTTCCCTGTTCCCGCTAAAAACCTTGGTACTTTTTCCTCGACAGAGGCATTGCATAAAACACGTGTGTTGCCCATTTCAATAAAAACGGATCCTTCCGGATAAATTACAAAGTCTTTGGTCATTTTAACAGTTCTTAATTGTTTGCTGGTTCTTCCGTCAAATCTTTTCATTTCTTCCCCCTAGATGTTTTCAATATTTCCATTTGATTTATTCTGCACAAAAACATACTGCCATTTTCCGGCCTTTTTTTCCTTAAATGCTTCATCATAAGCGTGTTGCCTGCACACTGAACATGTAAAATCATCAATTGTCGCCACAAAAGCGCTCTGACTGCCAAAACGGGTATTGTCAGCCTCCGTCTGAATGGTAAGATATCCCCTGCAACTTTTGCAATAGTGCGCTGTCTCCACCTGTTTCTCGCTGATACCGTCTTCATCGTAATAAATATTTTTCCGCCGGCTCCAGGTATCGCCACATTTTGCCAAAGCTTCTCTGCTAAGTTTTTCTCGATTCATCCATAAGTCACCGGTCTGCCTGATGAGTTCAGAAACTCTGGCGTTGCAATTCTCAGCTTGCCTTTTCAGACCAGACTTATCCGGTTCAACAACATTGCTATAATCCAAATCTGCCATTGCCAGAATTATTCCGGTATTAATATACGGCAACGCCGCTTCAACAGAATAGCCGCCTTCCAAAACAGCAATATCCGCTTTTAATTTATCGGCAAGTCTGGCATATCCTTGGGCCGTTACCGCCATTGAAGCCAACGGATCACTGAAGTGATTGTCCTGTCCAGCAGAATTAATAATTATTTCCGGTTCAAAATCATCCAGTATCGGTCTTATTATACCATCAAAAAGCCTATGCACACCTTCATCTCCGGTACCGGGCAGGAGCGGCAGATTAATATTAGTGCCAAGTGCTGCCGGGCTTCCTGCTTCATTCGGGAAGCCACTGCCCGGGTATAAAGTTCGCCCATCCTGATGGAAAGATATATATAGTGTATCGGGATCATGATAAAAAATATCTTGCGTGCCATCGCCATGATGAACATCGGTGTCGACAATCGCAATCTTCCTGACACCATATTTTTGCCGCAAATATGCGACCATTACCGCTTCTATGTTAATAACACAGAAACCTCTGATGCCATGCACGACACGCATCGCATGATGTCCGGGAGGCCTAACCAAAGCAAACGCACGCTTTACTTCGCCTAGCATAACCGCGTCAGCAGCAGTCATGCAGCCACCAGCCGAAACAAGATGTGCCGGCTTTATCAGGCGTGAAATTGCTGGCACCCCAATATGTACCCGCTGTAAATCGCAGATTTCAGCCATGCGCGGCTTATATTCCCTGATTTGTTCGAGATCGAATAAACCTTCCTCAAGAAGCTGATCGCGTGTATACAACAAGCGCTCCTGTCTTTCGGGATGCGTAGGGCTGATCATCCAATCAAAAGCGGGAAAGAATACTAGTCCAAGGTTAGCTTTCAAAATGCCACCTCCTGACCTGCAACCGTATGGAGAATACCTGGCTCAAGCTGCATTTTTAAATAAATGATTTTACCCGTAGTATAGTAATCATGGATTGTCGGAAACTCCTCATAAGTAACGGATTCAACACCACTGGTTTCCATGCCCCACTTGTCCGACTGTTCTAAAAGCCATGCAGAAAGAATTTTTTCTGCCGCACTGCGCGAAAAATCTCGTTTGATTTTCTCTCTTATTCCTGCTTCCGGAATTATATAGTAGCCTTCTGTCGTATCTCCGCGCAAAGTTGCGGTTAACGTCGGACGCGCCACAGCGGCACCGACGGCATTCGCCACCATGGCCCCGGCAGGAATTTCTGCAGCCAAGCCCATTTTTCTAGACAACAGCGGAATAAGCCCTGGAGCCCCGCCGCCCACGCCAATTAATTTCTGCGGCACAAACTCGGCACCTTCAATTACATCGTTAACAGTATACACAGGCTGCAAGTTCCATTCGCTGATCATTTCGTTGATGGTATTCTCAATTTTTGTAACAGCAGATAAAACAACCTGTTCTGCGATGCCCTTGGCCTCATCCTCCGGTCCCGCCAATAGCATCATGGCTTCATGTGCTTTGA
>JBOFWD010000076.1:0-1739 GCA_051653445.1 Acidaminococcaceae bacterium
TGGTCGATTTCCTTGAAGCAGTCGACAATTTCATCAACAACTTTGGTTGGGATTTTAGTAAGCGCACTTTTAATAGCTTGCTCGACCAAAGCCACAAATTTCTTGTGGCTCGTGATAGTTTTGCCTAAATGTTCGTTGAGCATCTTGACTACTGCCTGCTGGGCTGAAAGTGGCATTTTGGCAAAATTGGCATTATAATCCTTGGACAATTCGGCAATATTTTCTTCCGAAATAATAAATTTAAGACGCAAAGGTCTCTCAATGGTGACCTTAGTATACCCAAAATCCTCCGGATCAAAGAACTTCGATTGTTCGTTATCTGCCAGGGTTTTAAAAAGCTTCACGATCTGCCGACGATGCGTTCTGCTGATATATTTGCGTTTATTACCGAGAGATTTCGGTTTTTGTGGTTCAAAAAAATCAACTGCATTAATCAGCTGTACTTTTTTGCCGCGTTTGGCACTCCGTTTTTTCGACAAAATCCAGATATAGGTGCTGATACCCGTATTGTAAAACATCTGGTCAGGCAAAGCGACAATCGCTTCCAGGAGACCGCTTGTCAATACATATTGTCTGATTTTGCTTTCCCCGCTTTCCGCGTCACCGGAAAACAAAGGAGAACCGTTCAAAATAATTGCTATCCTGGCATCATCTTCCGCTTTCGCCAGCAAGTTCTGCAAGAACAAGAGCTGACCGTCACTAACGCGCGGCAAGCCATGAGAGAACCGATTCTGTCCCTTTGGTTCGTTCAGTCTTTCGCCATTAGCTTCCTTCAAGACCTCCGCCCTTGCCGTCTTCCATTCCACGCCGAAGGGTGGGTTAGTCAAAAGCAGGTCAAATTTTTCCTGCGGCAGGCGGTCTTCCGTCAAAGTGTCACCTTCATAGATGTTTTCTGCTGCTTCGCCCAACATCAGCATCTCCGCACGGCAGACAGCATAAGCCTCGGGGTTACTGTCCTGACCGAACAGCCGTACCGTTGCCTGCCCGTCAGTAAGCTCGTGCATTTTCCTTTTGAGCACCGTCAGCATACCGCCGGTGCCGCAGCAACCGTCGTAAACGCGCAAAACCTTGCCTTGCTTTTTGAATTCTTCTGTATTCTCGCTAATCATCAGGTCAACGCACAATTCTATTACTTCACGGGGCGTATAATGATCACCGGCCTCAGCATTGGCTTTGTAAGTACGGATGATTTCTTCAAAAATATAGCCCATCGCCAGAGGATCAGTGGTTTCAGGATGAAAATCAACCTCAGAAAAAGCTTTTACCACCGGGAATAAGAGTTTTTTCCTGCTCATAAAGAGAATTTCTTCTCTGAATTTCAAACCCGCAAGAATCTTTTGAATACCCGGGGAATAGGCACTGACAAACTCCAGAAAATTGGCATCGATATTATCGCTGTTACCTACTAAGTCTTCCAGTGAAATGCATTTACGGTTAAAGAACGGCACACCGCACTTTTTACTAACCAAGTCCTCTAAAAAATCATCGGTAAAATTTTTGCCTTCCATTTGGGTGAGCAAGTCTTTGATTTCCTTGTTCTTACTCTCCAGAATACAATCAAAACGACGAATAATCGCCATCGGGATAATCACATTGCCATACTTTTCAGAGGTATAAGGACCGCGCAAAAGATTGGCGATTTCCTTCACCAGATTTACCTTACTCGTCATATCAGTGCTTATCTTCATTATTTTTGCCTCCAAAAAGTTTGAGTAATTCCATGTTTTTAAATAGCTTTT
>JBOFWD010000077.1:0-11024 GCA_051653445.1 Acidaminococcaceae bacterium
CTGGAAGCGGCCTGGGAGGATAGATAGTTGCCGGTTGAACAAAGAAACCATACCATTCGGTATGGTTTCTTTGTTTTATGTTGAGAAATATCTATCCGAACAGGCCCTGGGGCCGTTCGCAGTTAGTTGTTCCTCTGGACCATTCCACACGCGACAATTCGCCAGCAAGCTGTCGGTCGCTGATGTATATGACTCCCGTAACAACAAAGCTGCTCACCAGATAAAAAGATATAGTGAGAACGCCCATAACGTTGTTGCCGGCCATACCATTCGGTATGGTTTCTTTGTTTTATATGTGATGGGAAATATCTGTGTGGGAAAAATAAAAAACGGGGAAGAAAATGCCGTGTTAAAATAATAATAGGCTCGAAGTATTGTTGAGGAGGATTAACCAATGGTATTACCAGATGTATTGACAAATGATTTAAAAGTTGTATTTTGTGGAACGGCACCGGGCAATGTTTCTGCCCAGGAAGGTGCGTATTATGCAAATTGCAGCAATAAATTCTGGGAAATGCTTTATAAGATGGGATTGACTGAGGAAAAAATGCTGGCAAAAGATTTTCAGAATGTTCTTGCTTGCGGTATTGGTTTGACCGATATGGCAAAGGAGCGCTTTGGCATGGATAAGGTTCTTAAAAAGGATGATTTTGACCAAGAGGCTTTTGAAGCAAAAATTTTGAAATATCAGCCGAGGGTGCTCTGTTTTACGAGCAAGAGGGCAGCTCAGAGTTATTATGGTTTGAGTTCCAGTGGCGATATTCATTATGGCAGACAAGATAAAAAAATTGGGCAGACGGTAATTTTTGTGCTTCCTTCTCCATCTCCGGCAGCCATTCGCTGGTGGAATGAAAACTATTGGTTAGAAGCAGGAGCATATGTCAAAAATTTGTTCTGAATTAATTTGCCGAATAAAATTACATTGATTTATATGTTGTCGGGCAACAGCCCCGGCATTTTTTTACAATTTTTTCTTTTTTACAGTATAAAAATTCTATTTTTGTATGTTAAAATGTGTGGGTGAGTAATAACGCATTAATAGTAAGATGATTCTAATTTGAGAAAACTTGAATTTGATTCTAACAGCCTTGACTAATCGATTGAAAAGAAGTCTCAGGAAACGGATGGGTTAAAATGACTGCGAAAATCTTATTATTTAGCGATTCAAAAAGAGAACGTGTAATTATTCAAGAAATGCTGAGTGATTATGAAGTTCTGGAAGCTTCTTGTTTTTTTGATGCAATCGAAAAAATCAAAACTCATAGTGACATTGACATAGTCTTATTAGACTTGGCTTTTGCAGATAATTCTGCCTTTGAATTATTGCGCTTATTGGAAGAAATGCAGCGTGCAGAAAAATTGCGTTTGATTATTTTAACTGAGGATAAATGTCTAGACAAGACAGCTCAAGCCCTGGAAGCGGGAGCAAATGACTATGTAAGAAGACCTTTGACAGAAGAAGCATTGAAAGTCCGCATTGATTTGCAACTGGAAATTTTGCGCCAAAAAAGGCTGCTTGCGCCAAAACTTGAAGAACGCAATCTTTTGTTTAAAACTATATTTGAACAGGCTCCTATCGGAATCATTATTTCACGTAGTGAAAAAAATTCAGCAGATGTAAAAGATTTTATTTCAGAAATAAACCCTGAATATGAAAAAATCATAGGGCGCTCGCAAGAGGAGTATAATAAAATAGGGTGGCCGAAAATAACGCATCCCGAAGATTTAGCAGAAAATCTTGAGAAGTTCGAACAGTTGCAAACAAGACAAATTGACGGTTATGAAGTTGAAAAACGCTATATTCGACCTGATGGCAGCATAATATGGGTGCAACTTTCGTCTGTTGCCATAAAACTCGAAGAAGGAACAAGCAATGAGGATTTGTGTCTTGTACAGGACATAACCAAAAGAAAAGAAATGGAAATAGCTTTGGCTGAAAGTGAAAGAAGCAAGGCTGTTTTACTTTCACATTTGCCTGGTATGGCTTATCGGTGTAAATACGATGAAGATTGGACGATGGAATTTGTTTCTGATGGTTGTTACGAACTTACCGGTTACAAGCCGGAGAGTTTGTTGCAAAATAAGGAAATAACATTCAATGATATTATTGATTCTCAATATCGTGAAAGTCTTTGCCAGCAATGGGAAAAAACATTGCCTGACAAGTCTGTTTTCAGAGCAGAGTATGAAATTATAACGGCGGAAGGTAACCGGAAATGGGTCCTGGAGATGGGACAGGGTATTTATGATGAGAAGGGCCAGGTGGAGGCGCTTGAGGGAATTATCATAGATATCACAAAGGAAAAGGAGTCGGTTTTAAAGCTTAAGTATGTGAGTGAACACGATTATCTCACAGGCTTGTACAACCGTAGATTCTTACAGCAACTGTTGGCGAAAAAGCAGACATGTGAAAATCATATTCAAAGGGCTTTGCTATTAATCAATTTAAATAAAATAGATTCAATAAATTTAACTTTCGGATACAGTTTTACTGAAGCGCTGGTAAAAAATTTAGCCGAAAAACTTTCTCAGTTTATTTCGCATGATAAGACATTATTTAGAGTATCTTTCAAGAGTTTTGCTTTCTATGTGGATGGTTATAAAAATATTACGGAGCTGAAGGAATTTTGCAATGTGTTGGTGAAGGTTTTAAGCGAAATACAAATTATGAATATAATTGGCTGCGGTATAGGCGTAGCAGTCATTGAACCAGATGATTATGATTATGATTCCATTTTGAAGAACGTGCTGATAGCATCTGAAAAAGTTATTGATGACAGCAGGAATTTTCATTATTGCTTTGTTGATGAGGCCTTGATTGCTGAAATCAACCGCGAGAAGGAACTCAAAGGACTTCTTATGCTTATTGCCAATGATCAAGATAATGATGATTTGTTTTTACAATATCAACCCATCTTTAATACTAAAACCAACAAGATATGTGGTTTTGAAGCGTTGGTGCGCTTGCAAAATAAAAAACTGGGCAAGGTTTCTCCCGGGGAATTCATAACTATTGCTGAGAATATGCAGATGATTGTTCCGATTGGTTTGCAAATACTGCGTAAAGCATGTTGCTTTTTAAAGCAGCTAGAAACGGCGAGCTTCGCCAATATTTCCGTTGCTGTTAATATTTCTGCGATTCAATTGTTTGAACCTGATTTTTTGGAAGATTGCCTTCAAATTATTGAAGAAACGAAGATAAATGCAGAAAATCTTTTTTTAGAGATTACAGAATCTGTCTTTTTTAATAAATTTGAAGATATTAATAATAAATTAGCTCAACTGAGAAACAGTGGAATCAAGGTGGCCATAGATGATTTCGGTGTGGGGTATTCATCATTTGCACGAGTAGAGGAACTTAATATTGACCACGTGAAATTGGACAAATACTTTATGGAGAAATTGCTGTCGCTTGACCACGAAAAGACGATAATCGGTGATATTATTTCCATGGCCCACAAGCTTGGCTATTTAGTAGTAGCAGAAGGCGTTGAGCATGAGGGACAAAGAAAATATCTGTCAGCGCACAACTGTGATTATTTACAGGGCTATCTTTTGAGCAAACCGCTTGGCTTGGAAGAAGCAATTAAACTTTTAAGAAAAGTTAATTGCGGGAAATAATAGTATTTGTTATTTTTATGTGAGCATAGTCTTATAAAAATATGGTTAATAATATTACAGGAGGTATAGCTAATGAACGGTTTTACGAGCTCTATAATGAATGTTCTGAAAGGGGCGGCAAAAGCTTTTACGCGTTTCCCGGCTTCTATTGCTTGTGCTTTAGCTTTTACGCTCGTTACAATAGTCAGAATATATCTTGATTGGCCTGAAAATAAAGAATACAATTTCTTGTTTAACTGTTTACATTGGTCATTTGCTTTTGGTGCCATTTTCAGTATGGCGGTAATTACAGCAGCACAGACTCGCTCGGAGGATCGCAAAGCATTTGCGCTGGCAAATATCAGTGGATTATTTGGTTCGCTGTTAGTTTTTGTAGTACTATTTTTCTTTGGCAGCAAGACGCCGGAAGTGGGGCAAAGCGGGTTTACAATGTTGAGCGATTTGGCCCAGACGCGTATCGCCGTTGCCATGTTTGTTAGCTTTCTGACTTTTATCGTAATGGCAGGTCGTCCGCAAGAAAGGCCGGATTTGGCGAAGTCGCTCTTCATGACGCACAAAGCTTTTTTTATCGCAACTATTTATGGCGTGGTACTTCTTAGCGGCGTTTCGGGAGTAGCTGGCGCTGTGCAGACTTTGCTTTACAAAGGCATGAGCTACAAAGTTTATTCTTATATTGCCGCCTTGACGGGGTTCTTTACTTTTGCGGTTTTCCTGGGATATTTTCCTGATTTTTGCAAAGGGAAACTTGACGAACGTCGTGAAATAGCTGAGAAACAGCCGAATTTCATTGTAATTCTTTTTGGCTATATCATGGTTCCCATTATGATATCGCTTACGATAGTGCTCATTTTGTGGACTGGCCGCATAATTATGGAAGGCAATTGGCCTTCTTTCATGCAGCTGGCGGGAATAGCTGCTTCTTATGCGATGGGAGGGATTTGGCTGCATGTTATGGTTACTCATCACGAAGCTAAAGCAGCCGTCTTTTATAGAACAGTATATCCTTTCACCGGACTCTTTATACTGGCCTTTGAGGCTTGGGCATTGTTTGTTCAGCTGCAGAAATATGGGATGAAAACTACAGAGTATTATTTTGGCTTGATCTGGATATTTGCAGTGGTATCGCTTCTTTTGCTTTTGCTGTTCAAAGCAGCAGCACATGTGAAAATAATTTATTTGCTTGGTGTATTGTCGGTCATCTCAGTCCTGCCAATGGTTGGCTATAACGTACTGCCGGCTGCCTCACAAACGGCAAGATTGGAAAAGTTGCTTAGCAGTCAGAATATGCTTGTTGATGGCAAGCTGTTGCCTGCCTCGACTGAGCCGGAGAGAAAGATTAAAGAAGGTATAACTGACGCTGTTAGTTTTCTCGCCTACACCAGTGATGCGAAGCTGCCTGCCTGGTTTGACAAGAAATTTGCCGAGGGTGAGCTGTTTAGCCTCAAATTTGGTTTCAGGCAGACCTGGCCACCCGATGAAGATATTTATAGCGGCGGAGGTTATTATTTGAGCACGAATCTCTACTTGGCCTCTGAACCGATAGATATAAGCACCTACAATTGGGTTTTTAAGCAGCAGAAATTGTTGAACAAGGCGAATTCCTTGGGTGAAATCAAAAGCAGGAAGGGTATATACCAGGTTATTTGGACGACAAGCCAAATCAATAATATGCCTTTGCTGAAAGTAACGCTTGACGGACGAGTTCTTATAGAGAAGGATTTAAAGGATTATTTTGATAAAATCGGGGCTGCTTATCCCCCGGGTGATGGCAGGAGCGATACGGCCGGTCTTGATGAAATGAGTTTGAAAATTGAAACGCCGGAAATTAATGTGCTGGTAGTTTTTAGTGATGTACACATAGGACTTAATGTCCGTGACGATCAGATTACCCATAGTGTAAATCTTGATGCCATTTATTTGCAGGAAAAATAGCAGAAAAACTAAGAGCGTCCAGAGAGGATTTTCCCCTCAGGACGCTCTTTTTGACGGTTTTATTCGTTTAACAGTTTTTTTTGCCAGCGCGGTGTCCCCGTTAGAGGCGTCAATTATAGCTGTTACCTTGTCATAACCAAGTTCCGGTGTATAGGCTGTAGCAAAGGCATAAGAGGCTTCCAGAAGTTTCCGGCAGCGCTCGCTGTTGGGTTGCAGACTGCTGATGCATCTGGTGCGGAACAATTCTGTCGCTGCAATCAAAAGCTCCAGGTTTTCCAAGAGCGAATCTGCAATCAGTGGCATGAAGGCATTGAGCTCAAATTCGCCATGCGCTGCTGCCAGCGTGATTGCGGTGTCATTGGCTATGACTTTCATAGCAGCCTGCATTACCATTTCCGGTATGACAGGATTAATTTTGCCTGGCATGATCGTGCTGCCGAGCTGCAGTGCTTCCAGTCTAATTTCGCCAAATCCGCCCTTCGGACCGGAATTCATCAGACGCAGGTCGTTGGCTATTTTCATTAAATTGACAGCTAACGCCTTAAGCAGGCCTGAGACTTCAACAAAGACGTCATTGTTCTGAGTGATATCCATCGGATATTCAGCCGCTGCTAAACCGATGCCGGTCAAATCCCTCAGTTCTTCGATGACCTTGTAGCGATATTTTTTATCGGTATTATCACCGTTGCCGACAGCTGTGCCGCCAAGATTGACCTGACGCAGACGTTCTTCAACCTTGTATAGACGCCAGCGGTCGCGCGCAATAGCCTGGGCATAAGCGCCGAATTCCTGACCCAAGGTAATAGGCACGGCATCCATGAGCTCAGTGCGTCCGAGCTTTTTGATTTCGCCCCAGGCATTTTCTTTTTGCTGCAATTCCTGCTGCAGTTTGGCGCAATTTTCACTCAGTGTGCGCAAAAGCTGAACTGCGGCGATTCTGAGTGCGGTAGGGTAAACGTCGTTAGTGGACTGGCCTCGATTAACATCATCAAGGGGATGAATAATATCATATCTGCCGCAGGCATAATTGAGTTCTTTCAAGGCCAGATTGGCAATTACTTCGTTGACATTCATGTTGGTTGAGGTACCGGCGCCGCCTTGCAAGGCATCTGTTATGAAAGCTTCATTGTTACCACCTGCCAGCAGCAAATCGCACGCGCTTACGATTGCCGAATAGACATCTTTATTACCTACGCTTAGTTTTATGTAGGTGAGCGCAGCTGCTTTTTTGACTAAAACAATCGCCATGATTAAATTCATTTTCGTTTTGCCGTAGTGCAAAGCAAAGTTCTGAGCAGCGCGCGCTGTCTGGATACCATACAAAGTTTCTAAATCTAATTCCATTTCGCCCAGCTTGTCTTTTTCCGTACGCATTCTTTAATCCTCGAGTTCTATCAGGATGTCAGGAAACATGCTGATGCTTCTTTTTAAAATTCCCTGCATATGGGAAATAATGATGCCGTAGTTGCTGATAGGTAGCTGTTGGTCTATTGCGCATTTTTGCCTGTATTTCATTTCACGCTCATTCAACATGCAGCCGCCGCAATGGATTATCAGCTTGTAGGGTGAAAGGTCATCAGGAAATTCAGTGCCGGAAGTGAATGCGAATTTAATGTCTTTTTTCGTATAATCTTTGATCCAGCGCGGCAATTTGACGGTGCCAATATCGTCGCACTGCCTGTGATGCGTGCAGCCTTCGGCAATCAGAATCGTGTCTCCGTCGTCCAGTTCATCAAGTGCTTTGGCGCCTTTGACAGCCGTTTCCAGATTGCCCTTGAAACGTGCGAAAAGAATGGAGAACGAGGTCAGATAAATGTCTTTTGGTGTATCGGCCGAAACTTTCGCAAATACCTGGCTATCGGTAATGACGATTCTTGGTTTTTTGCCTAAAGTTGCTAAAGTTTCCCGTAATTCAAACTCTTTTACAACAATGGCGGTTGCATCGGCTTCCAAAATATCCCGGATAGTCTGTTGCTGCGGCAAAATCAATCTGCCTTTAGGCGCTGCCTTATCAATTGGTATGACCAATACGGCGAAATCTCCGGGATGCAGGATATCGCCGACGATTTTCAGCTTGCTTTCTTCGGTCACAGCCAAAGCGGCAATTTTTTCTTTGAGCAATTCTATGTGGCAGCCTGTTTCTGCGCTGACGTAGATTTCATTTTCACGAATTTTCTGCGGCCCATTGATTAAATCGCTTTTGTTATAAACGACGATATGGTTTAATTTTTTGTCTTTAAATAACCGGATAAGGTCATCGTCCTGCTCGGACTTGCCGACGGTGGCATCGATAATCAGGACAGCCACATCAGTTTTGTTTAAAACCTGCCTGGTTTTTCTTACCCGCAGTTCGCCAAGTACTCCTTCGTCATCATAGCCGGGAGTGTCAATAATCATCACTGGCCCCATCGGCAAGAGCTCCATGGCTTTATAAACGGGGTCGGTAGTCGTACCCTTGACGTCAGATACAACAGCGAGGTCCTGCCCGGTAACGGCATTTACCACACTGGATTTGCCGGCGTTTCTCTTGCCAAAAAAACCTATATGCACACGATGTGAAGCAGGTGTATCATTTAAGCCCATAATTGGTCCTCCTGAAATCTGAATAATGAGTAATATTAAAAATAATTATAACATATGCATTCGAAGCTTTTTGTGAAAGATTAGGCATTTTTGCAGTCAATTAAAATGATTAGTGGTGTCAAAAAAAACTAAAAAAGTACTTGCCAAAAAGAATAAAATTGTGTATTATATATCAGTAACGCAATGGTCCATTAGCTCAGCTGGTAGAGCACCTGACTCTTAATCAGGGTGTCGTTGGTTCGATCCCAACATGGATCACCAACTTAGTGGCCGGTTGGTCAAGCGGTTAAGACACCGCCCTTTCACGGCGGTATCGGGGGTTCGATTCCCCCACCGGTCACCAGTAATTTAAAAGGTTTCCTTTAAGGAAGCCTTTTTTTGTTTGCTTTTTTCATACTTAGACTAAATTATTGAAAAGAAGCCATACGGTAAAATTTCGCAATATTTAGACAAATATTGCGTTTATTTCTTTACAGTGCTATATTGTAACTGAAAGCGACAATTTTTGAGGTAGTTGCCGCCATGGAGGTTCCTATGCATTGGGTAACTATTAAGCCGTCGGTACGCAAATTAATTATAATAGTATTTATAGTTAACATTGTCTTTTTCACAGCATTGATAGGTTTTTTGGCCTATATGGGCGGTGTTGACACGATGAGAAAAAGTGCTCGTAATACGGCCATAACTGTCAGTGATAATGTTACCCAAGTTGTTTTTAGCTATATAGAAGAGCCATACAGATTAGAAATGGTAAATAGCAACGCAATTATAAATAAACAGATTGATTTTTCAGACCAGGCGCAGGTGGATAAGCATTTTGTATCTATGCTTAAAACATTTCCACATATTTTCAACAATTATTTTATTTCTGTACGCGGTGAAGAGTTTGGTGCGCGTCATGAGGAAGACGGCAGCTTTTTGGTATATAGTATGGCCCCATCTGGAAATGCCTTGGATTATTATAAATATAATGAGAGAACAGGTCGTCAGGGTTATGTAAAAAGTTTATTAAAGTATGATCCGTTGGCAAGGCCGCCCTACATGAATGCGGTTTCGAAAAAGAAAGCAGCATGGACGGGAGTTTATCAATCGGCAACGGGTAAGGGACTGGCTATTACCAGAACGGCGCCTGTCTATAATACAGACAGAAGTTTGCTTGGAGTTGTCAGTTGTTCGTTACTTTTAGATCAACTCAATGTTTTTTTGCGCTCTTTGGATGTTACAGAAAACTCGGCTGTGTTTATTTTGACCTCAAAAGGAGAAGTTATTGCTTCTTCGGATGTCATAGCAACTACAGCCTGCGGTATTTCTCGGCCCGCAATCGCAACCGAAAAGTCACTGGCGTTGCTTGCTGTTGGCTTAGAGACTTTGGAGGCCGACGGAGATCCCTTGACAAAATCACCGGTGGGCAAAAGAGATCTTGAGATTGTTTTTAATGGTCATAAATATTTTCTTCATGCGGTGAGCATTCCGGGAGATGTTGAACTTGGCTTAATGAATCTTGTTTTTATTCCCGAAAAAGATGCTACGCAATTTTTACAGGAATTTGCGGGTAAACTTGTTATCATAACAATATTTGCTTTTTTTGTAGCATTGATTAGTGGGGTCTTGATGTCACGGTATATAGTTAATCCGCTAATTAATATCAATCAAATGGCTAGAAAAATCGCTGAGGGCGATTTTTCGCATAAAGTGAAAACCCATCGCAATGATGAAGTTGGCCAACTTGCTAACACAGTAAATGAGATGTCAACAAAGCTTGAAAGACAGTTTGAGGTTGAAAAAAAGGCGGCAGATACAGAGCGGAAAATGCATGAACAGGAAAGAAGACTCCACAAGGCTGCCAGCAGATTTGTGCCTTATGGCTTTTTGCAGATGCTCGGTAAAGGGGATATTCTTAAAGTAGAGTCTGGCGACCATGTGGAAAGAGAAATGACGATTCTTTTTACAGATATGCGTTCTTATACACAGATTTCTGAAGGCATGAGCAATGAGGCACTTTTTAAGTTTGTCAATCGCTATCTTGATCTTGCTGTAAAGGCAATTACTAAAAACAATGGTTTAATTGACAAATTTATAGGTGATGCCATTATGGGGCTCTTTTTGGCTGATGTTGATGATGCCTTGAGGGCTATTATTGAATTGCGCAATCAAATGCGAAAGGCAGAGCTTAATTACAATGGAGATGAAATTGTAGTAGGTGCAGGGATTCATTATGGCAGCGTTACTCTTGGAACGGTCGGAACAGCAGAGAGAATGGATACTACGGCACTTGGTGATTCTGTTAATCTTGCAGCAAGATTGGAGAATGCAACTAAAATATATGGCGTCAGCATTTTAATATCGGAGCAGGCTTATTTGAAAATAAAGCATCCTGAGAATTTTTCTATCAGGGAGGTCGATGTGGTAAGGGTAAAAGGTAAAAATCAGACCATCACGTTGTATGAAGTTTTTGATTGTGATCCTGATGAAATTAAAAAACAAAAGCAGGCCACAATGAATCTTTTTGCCAGAGGCCTTGAGTTATATAGGAAGGGAGACTTTGCCCAGGCAGAGATAATTTTCAGGGAATGCCAAAAAATCGGGCCGCAGGACAAACTTCTGGAGGTTTATATAAAACGCAGCAATGTTCTTTTGAGAGTGCCGCCCAATCAAAGTTGGAAAGGTATCAACGGAATCTAAACTTTATGTTCGTGCATATGGATGGAGAGTGATAGTTGCTATGGAATGGCAGTCGGAATACTTTGTGGGCAACACGGAAATTGATGAACAACATAAATGTTTATTTAATATAACTCAAAAATTTTCCTGTGCTATAGCAAACGGTGATGATGCTAATTCTGTCAACAAAATACTTGACGAATTATCAGACTGCGTACTTCAGCATC
>JBOFWD010000078.1:0-16872 GCA_051653445.1 Acidaminococcaceae bacterium
ACAATGAAAAAAGAATCAAAGAGAAACTAGGATGGCTGAGTCCAGTAGAATACAGGCTCAACCTTTTGGCTGCATAAAAATTGCGTAGCAGTTAAAAACTACTACGCAATAAAGTCTAACTTATTGGGGTCACATCAAAGGCCTTTTTTTATTTTTATTTTTATTTTTTAAGATTAAACCCTAACTCATGAAGCATGGTAATATCCTCTTTGATATTGGAACCCGATGTTGTCAGCATATTACCGGTAATCGTAGCACTGGCGCCACCGCAAAATGCTTCTCTGCCATTTTGCGGCAGCATCTTTCTGCCGGCCGCCAATCGAATGTTTGCTGCTGGGTTAACATAACGGAAGAAAGCAACTGTACGCAAAATATCTGCCGGCGGTAATCCTGGCAAATGTCCAAGCGGTGTACCGCCAATCGGCATCAAAGCATTAATTGGGATTGATTCAATTTCTAACTCAGCGAGAGTCAATGCCATGTCCAGCCTGTCTTCCCATGTTTCGCCCATGCCAATGATACCACCGGAACATACACAGAAGCCTTCTTCTTTGGCAATCCTCATCGTTTCCAGCTTGTCTTCAAAATTGTGCGTTGTGCAGATGTTAGGGAAATTTCTTCTCGAAGTTTCAATGTTTTCATGGTAGCTTTCTACGCCTGCTTCACGCAGGCGTTTAAATTGCTCTCTTCTGAGCAGCCCATGTCCTGCGCATAAAGAAATACTGCAATTTTCTTTCATTTTTTTATAAGCCGCAACCGCATGTTCAAAATCTTCACCATCTAATCTTCGTCCTGAGGTAACAAGACCAAAACGATCAACACCTTCAGCTTGATTGGCTAAAGCCGTTTCCATTATTTCATCTATTCCAACAAAGCCATATTCATCAATACCGGTATGATGATGTGCAGACTGTGCACAAAATTTACAATTTTCCGAACAACGGCCGCTGCGCGCGTTCATAATAGTGCAAAGGTCTACTTTTTTACCGCAAAAATGATTCTGAAGCAAAGATGCACCTTTGCGCAATTCCTCCAAATCAACTGTAAAGAAGAAATTTAAATCATCTTCTCTCTTCAACCTTCTGCCGGCAATAATTTCTTCTGCAAGCTTGATTAAATCCATTGTCTGCATCCTCTCTTTTATTACATACTAATTCAATATATTTAGTAGTATATTACTACTTTCTTGTATCGTCAACTTTTTTTTATTAAGGTTAACCTTTTCTCTGAAAAAAAGATATCCTACCCCAATAAGGTTAGGATATCTTTTTTATTTTACTTAAACGCTTTTTGCAGCCTTTTGAGTCCTTCTTCAAGCGTTGACCAGGGACAGGCGATATTGATGCGTTGAAAACCTGCTCCTTCAGGACCGAACATCAAGCCGCCATCAAGCCAAAGGACAGCTTCCTCAACAATTTTCCGTTCTATTTCTTCATCCTTCAATTGCAAAGCTCGCAAATCTAGCCACACCAAATAGGTGCCTTCCGGCTCAACCAATTTAATCTCAGGTAGGCTTTCCGCAAGAAAAAGCCTTGTTTTCTGCAAATTATTTTCCAGATAAGTTTTTAACTGCTCCAACCATTGTGCGCCGTAAGTATATGCCGCTTGGCAGGCAAATATGCCCAGTGCATTAGGCTGGCTGTAACCAACCTGATCCATTGCGCTGATAAATTTACGTTTTAGCCCTTTGTTTTCAATGAAAATATTAGAGATTTGCAGCCCTGCCAGGTTAAAAGTTTTGCTTGGTGCCGTGCAGGTAATAGTGCGCATGGCATACTCAGGCTTCAAAGCAGAAAAAACAAGATGCTTATGGCCCGGCCGCGTAAATTCTTCATGAATTTCGTCAGCTACAACAAGCACATCATGTTTCACGCAAATATCACCGAGTCTGGTCAATTCTTCTCTCGTCCAAACACGCCCCACCGGATTATGTGGATTACAAAGGATAAACAGCTTAACCTTATGTTCAATGATTTTTTGCTCAAAATCAATAAAATCTATTTCATAGCCGCCATCACGCAGCAAAAGCGGATTATTAATCAGGCGACGGTTATTTTGCTCTATTGACAAAGAGAAAGGATAATAAACCGGACGCTGAATCAAAACTGCATCATTTTCGGCTGTAAAAGCGCGAATAGCCGCGCAAATCGCGAAAACAACCCCCGGCGTGACTACAAGGGAGTTATCTTTCAGCTGCCAAGCGTGCTGCCTAGCGAACCATTTTTTTAAGGTAAGAAAATAATCCTCTTTGATATCCGTATAACCAAAAATACCATGCCTGCTGCGTTTCACCAGCTCTTCTATAACTTCTGGCGGTACGGCAAAATCCATATCTGCCACCCAAAAAGGCATTATGCCTGGCGGCCTGTGACGCTCTACCGCAAAATCATATTTAAGGCAGTTCGTATTTTTGCGTTCAATTTTCTGATCAAAATCATATTTAGTCATCTTCTCACCCTATTCTGCCAAAGCCTGCTCAAGGTCTTCTTTTAGATCTTCCACATCTTCAATGCCAACAGAGAGACGCAATAGTCTGTCATCAACCCCTACTCTAGCCAACAGTTCTTTCGGTGCTTCAGCATGTTTCTGCTCAATAGGATAAGTTAGAAGGGTTTCGACGCCGCCCAGACTTTCAGCAAAATAAATAAGTTTTAATTTCCCCAGAGCCTCTGCTGCTATTTTAGCACTTTTTACCTTAAAAGAAATCATGCCGCCGAACCCCGTAGTCTGTTTTAAGGTAAGTTCATAAGAAGGATGCTCTTTTAGGCCAACATAGTAAACATTGGTAATCACTGGTAAAGTTTTAAGCCAGCTGGCAATTTGAAGTGCATTCTTCTCCTGTTTTTCAACTCTCAAAGCCAAGGTTTTGATGCTGCGCAGCATAAGCCAACTGTCAAAAGGCCCGAGACTCGCCCCTTCCGATTTATAAATTAAGTCCAGCGCATCAATAATATCAGGCATTTCTTTAACAATTACCAGCCCGGCAACAACATCATTATGGCCGCAAAGATATTTGGTGCCGCTATGAATTACAATATCCGCCCCCAACGTCAAAGGTTTTTGGAAATGTGGGGAAAGGAAAGTATTGTCAACAATCAGCAGAGCCTGATGCTCGTGAGCCAATTCGCTGATTGCAGCGATATCGCTGACCCGCATCATGGGATTAGAAGGTGTTTCCACAAAGATGGCTTTAGTATTACTTTGCATTTTTGCTCGCACAACTTCGATATCAGAAGTATCGATATATTCAAAGCTGATACCGTATTTGCTGTAAACAGCATTGCAGATACGAAAAGTACCACCGTAGAGATCCTCCGACAGTAGGATATGGTCGCCCGTACTGAATAGTTTCAGCAAAGCACCAATGCCTGCCATACCCGAAGCGAAAGCCCAACATCGGCTCCCCTTTTCAAGCGCAGCGACAACATTTTCCAATTCTTCTCTCGTTGGATTTTTTACTCGGCTGTAATCATAACCTGTACTTTGATAAAGTGCCGGATGTCTGAAGGTTGCCGCCTGATAAATAGGAAAACTAATTGCACCTGTTGCCGGGTCGTAACCTTTGACTCCATGCACTTGCAGAGTATTATCTCGCACATTACTCCCTCCTTCTACATAATTCATATTAAACTTATATGTTATTATATCTTACTAATTCCGGAAAGGGAAGCCGCTTTTTGTCTTACCCAATGCAGCCGAACAATATCAATTGTACTTGGCACAGTGCAGTCCGCGCCCAAAATGACTCCAATCTTACCTGCATTTTGCAGCAATCTCTCTGTTTCAGCTTCAATCTCTTCCTTACTGCCTGCATCAAGCAATTCTCCAGGATTATTGTTAAAGCCGCCGATAACAGCACGGCCTCCAAATATTTGTTTTCCTTCCTCAAGACTCAACCCCTCAAAAGTAACAGCCCAGTTAATAGCGGCGGCTTCAGCATTCTGCCATATTTTAACATCATTTTTATGACCGCAATAACCGCAAATATGCAAGATATTATATTTGCTGACCGCATTGGCAGCACCGAGTACCGCATCCTCGCTGGCACGAATATACTGCGTATAGTCTTCACCTGAAATTATCTCATCCTCCGGAGTTTGTACACTTAGATAAATGCCTTCGGCGCCGCCTTCAGTGATTACTCTTCTGGCTACCTCCGCCTGATCCTGAGCAAAAATATTGACAACCTTTTGGATGATTTCCGGATTTGTTTGGAAAAATTTGCCGACTTTGGCATTACCAAGTTCCTGACGAAGTACAGTAAGCGGAGAAAAGATGTTGTAAAAAGAACTACGCTCGCCGCCTGCAGCCTTGACAACTTCTTTGACCAAGGCAACCTGCCCTTCAATCCAAGGATGATTTGACGACAATGGTTGAACTGCCAACAAGTCTTCTGGCCTTTCAACCTTCTTGCCGCGCAGACTGGGGTGTCCGAAATAACCATCGCTCATAATCTTGACAAAATCAGGATCAAATTCCCGAATGTATTTTTTATGGCCTTCAAGGTTTTTTATAATCAATTCCGGGCGCTCCAGCGCAGCATACCACTCCTCTCCATCCGGCAAAAAATGAAACCAGAAGCCTACCGGCACACGATCCACCGGTTTGTTATTGAATGCTTGCAAAAGCCTTTCTCTGTTGTTTGTCATGTCCATTCCTCCATTGTTTAAATATAATAGGTATATTCAGGCAGCAGCCGCTTTAAGAATTGTCTGGTGCGTTCTTCCTTTGGCTCTGTGAAAATTTGTCTTGGTGTACCTTCCTCAACGATACTGCCGCCATCCATAAAAATTATCTTATTGGCGACATCCTGAGCAAACCCCATCTCATGTGTTACTACAAGCATCGTAGTGCCTTCCTTAGCAATTTTTTTCATAACGGAAAGAACTTCGCCAATAAGCTCAGGGTCAAGCGCTGATGTTGGTTCATCGAAAAAAATAATATTCGGTGATAATGCTATTGCCCGGGCAATACCGACCCGTTGCTGTTGCCCGCCTGAAAGTTGCGCAGGATAGTAGTCATATTTATCGCTTAACCCAACTTTGTCCAATGCTTCCTTCGCAATAATTTCTGCCTCTTTTCCAGGAATTTTGCGGCCAATAACCAATCCTTCCAAAACATTTTCCAAAGCTGTTTTATTATTAAACAAATTATAATTCTGAAAAACAAAGGCCGTCTTTTGCCGAATAGCCTTTATCTGCGCTTTAGTAACAGTTCGCAGATCAACATCAATATCACCGAACAATACCTCGCCTGAATCAGCCTGTTCAAAGAACTCCAGGCAGCGCAGCAGAGTCGTTTTACCCGAACCGCTCGGTCCCAGAATAACCGCAACGTCACCTTTTTCAATAGAAAAACTGATTCCGCTTAATACTTCCTGATTGCCAAATGCTTTCCTAATCTCTCTAACCTCAAGCATAATAGTCCTTTCCGCAAATCAGACACTTAAGCACTGATAAGCTTTTAAATTTTTTTCATACTTTTTGAAGCCATATTCAACAAGGCTGCAAATAATAAGGTACACCAAAAATATATCAATATAAGCCTCTATATAGTTATAGCCCGGATTCGCGGCAACTTTGGCACGCAAAGTGATTTCCCGCAAAGAAAGAGCGTAACAAAGTGAAGTGTTCTTGATTAAATTGGTTGTCGCGTTACATAAATTAGGCAAAGCAGTCACCAGTGCTTGCGGAATGATGATGCGCCTGTAAGCCGCAAAGGTTGACAACCCCACAGAGCGAGCAGCTTCCAGCTGCTCCTTTTGTACTGTTTTCAGCGCCGACCTAAAAACTTCTGTCAAAATCGCCGTCGTATGCAAAGAAAAGACCACAAAAGCATACCAAATGGGGTTTACATCAAAAACACTCATGTTGCTGTGAGTGCTGCGCAAGAATCTTTCGACAAAAACAGGCATTACATTATAAATTAAAAATATCTGTATAATGAGGGGTGTTCCTCTGACAAACGATATATAAATCCTGCATAATTGGTCCAGTATAGGCGTGCCTTTTAATCTCACCAGTGAAAAGCAAAAGCCTAAGTGTATGCTGATTAATAAAGCAACGACTGTAATCAGCAATGTTATCGGAGCTCCTGAGAGCGCAATAAAGAAAGCTTCCCACATAAATTGTAGGTCAAGTGTCTGCATCTTTTTCTCCCCCTAGATCGTTTTTAAAAACGTTCTTCCTTTGCTCAATCTTTGTTCAAGCAATTCATTTGCTTTTTCAATAGTGATAGAAATCGACCAATAGATAAAAGCAAGCGCCAATAAGGTTTCAAGAGCATGTGCTTCATAATTCATAGCTATCAAAAGATTAGCCTTGCCCATAACATCTATGAGTCCTATCGTATAAGCAAGCGAACCTTCCTTCAGCAGTGTCAGAACGGAATTGATAATATTAGGCAGTGCCACTACCGCCGCCTGTGGCAGGATAATTCTCCTGAAAGCATCAAACCTTGTCATCCCTACACTCACTGCCGCCTCATACTGCCCTTTTTCCACCGCCAGATACGAAGACCTGACAATTTCTGCCATTACATTGCCGAAGGAAAGGGAGAAGGCTGTCACCACAAAAAATGTCTTACTTAAATCATTCAAGTCAAAAGCAAAAGTTGCGGCAAAAGCCGGCAAACCATAATAAACCAAGAACAGCAAAACTATCGACGGCGTGCAACGCATTGCGGTCGTAAAAGCATCCGCCAGCTTGCGAAGAATGATGTTTTTGCCAAGTTTCCAGCTTGCCAGAACAAACCCCAGGCTTGTTCCAAAAAACAAAGTCAGGATTAACACCAGAAAAGTTACATCCAGATAAGGAACCAACTTGGGTATTTGCTCCAACAGGTAAAAGAAGTCAAATTTCAGCACTTTAAGTTCCTCCTCCGCAGGTCTTAGCGACTTACCTTATCCAACACCTCATATAGGTCTCTGCCATAGAATTGCCTACTAAGCTCATTGGTCTTTTTCTCAGCCTTCAATTGTTTGATAGCCCTGTCGTAGGCATCTGCAAATTCCTGTTGCTTCTTATTAAATAACGGCCAGGTTTTTATGACATCAACTTCGTTATAAACAAGCTTGTCATTAAGGCTGTGATAAGGGCCATCATTATTACGTACTTTTTGATCATATTGTCCCTCAATAATTGCGCCGCCATCAGAGCGTCCTTCATTGACATACTCGATAACATTAACGGTAAAAGCATCGCCAGCTTCCAATTTGACGGTATTATCAGGATTTTTTTGGTTATATTCCGCAATAACTGTGTATTGCGCATTGTTAGCAGCAATTGGTGCCAAAGTCTTACCTGCTTTAGCAAAATCAGGAAGCGTTTTAATGTTGGCATCATTTGTGCGCAAGACAAGGCCGAAACTGCTGAGTCCTAGAAATTCCTTGGGATAAAGATATTTTTTAGCCCGGGCTTCGGTATAAAAAGTGTTTTTAATGCCAACATCGTATTTACCCTGTTCTACGCCAAGCAGCAAATCATCGTCAGTCGTTGGAATAAATTCAAATTCATACTGAGGTAATAAACCATCCACTAATTTCATAACTTCAACATCATGTCCTGCCGGTTTGCCATTTTCATCAGAGTAAGTCATTGGTTTGGAATTTTGAGCATATGCGACTTTAACTTTTTTGACATCAGTTTTTTCCCCGGTCTTTTCCGCGTCGCTGCCGCAGCCGGCTAAAACACCTGCTGCTAGTAATCCTACTCCCAAAACAGCTATTATTTTCTTTATCTGCATTTCTATTCCTCATTTCTTTATATTATCTTTGCCTGATACTTATAAAGGAAAAGATACATCGTTCACTTCTCCCATTCTTTTGTCTGAAAAGAACTGCTCGTTTTAATTGTTGTTGCATGGCCGCCTTCCTTATTTCATATTAATCATATATGAATTATTGATATTATTGCAACTATACACATTTTCAAAACCCTTGTCAACACTTTTTGTAATATAATTTATCTGTTTGTAACTCAAGTATGTTTTTTGCCAAAAAGCATACAGTTCATTTCAATAACCTTCCAAAAAAACTATTTTAAGTTATAGAACAATGTTTAAAGAAGTGACTGGCCTGCTGCACATCAGCGACCGGCTGCTTGCATCCGCATAGTCGCGTGTGGAAGCGGCCAGAGGAGCACTTTAACCCTCGCCGATAGTGAGAGGTGTGAGCAACTCTTTGAACCTCACCTTTATTATCGCCTTTATTAACTCCTACCTTTCTTAGAAGTCACTTTGTGCACCGATTCCCATTTTTTAATGATTTTTATAAAAAAAGTCCGGCTGACAAAAACTGTCAACCGGACTTTTAGCTATAATATTATATTTTAAAAACTATTCTTTATATTTACGCTGAATACCTCGAAGCCTGATCAAGAGAAAAGCCCCTGAAAAGAAGATGCCCGTTATAAGGCTCTGCCAATATGAATAAGGGCCATGTCCAAGATAAACATCCAGTACATAACCAAGCGGCAGGCAAATGCCCCAATAAGCAAAAAGCGAAGCATAAAAAGCTGCCTTGACATCCTTGTAACCGCGTAATATACCTTGTATCGGTGTCGCCGTCGCATCAAGAAGCTGAAAGAACGCTGCATAAAAAAGGAACTCGCCGGCTAACTTGATAATTTTCTGGTCCTGACTGTACAGCATAGCGACATAGTCTTTACCGAAAGCCAACAAAAGAACAAACAAGAACGCCAGCGTTAAATTAGCCATAATGCCAATACGTCCATAGTCGGCAGCTTCATCGTACTCTTTTGCCCCCACTTTGATACCGACAAGAATAGTAAGTGCCAGGGAAAAACTTAGCGGCAGCATATAAAGAAGGCTGGTAAAACTAATAGCTGCCTGATGGGCTGCAATGGCAATCGTACCGAATTTAGCCATAAAAAGAGCCACAACACCGAAGATGCTTGTTTCAAAGAAAATTGAGATACCTATAGGTATGCCAATATGCAAATGTTCTCGCAGCAATTTCAGAACAACTTGCCGCCAAGCTGAAAAAATTCGATAAGAACGCAAAACCTCAATTTTATTTATTACAAAAAAGAAAAAGAGGCAAACCAGCCAATAAGAAAGGGAGGTAGCATAACCGGCACCAATGCCTCCCAATTGTGGAAACCCAAATTTACCAAAAATAAGAATATAGTTAAATATTATATTTAAAGGCAAAGTTAATAAAAAGATTCGCATCGTCATCGTTGTATACCCCAGTGTATCAACAAAACCACGCAGAATTGAACAAATAAAAATAGGGATTATACCTATTGTCAAAGCTTTTAAATAACCAGCCGCAATTCTTTTCACCTCGGGTTCGAGCCCCATGATCAGCAACGCATCATCAATAAAAAACCAAACTCCGGCAATAACGATGCCACCGATGATAAAGGCCAAATAAATACCATGCATTACTGCACTGGAAATTTCTTCTCTGCGGCCCGCACCGATATGCTGTGCTACAATAGGCATCAACGCTATCAAAATACCATTTAAGCTGGTAAAGATCGGCATCCAGATATTTGCGCCTATCGCAACACCCGCTAAATTCTCCGGCCCCGCATGTCCCGACATTACGGTATCAAAAAAATTCATGCCCATTACCGAAAGCTGTGTGACAAAAATAGGCAGCATTACTGACAAAATGTCACGCAATTTCGACTGTATTTTTTCTGAAATAATCATATTACTCCTTTACTCAACACCCAGTTCTTCAGCCAGATTAGTTAAATACTCCCAGCGCTCCATCAATCCTTCCAGACCTTTTTCCATTTCCTGCTGCAAAGAAGTCAATTCCTGCAATCTCGTAAAATCACTGCCAGCATTGTTTATTTCTTCTGCAATAGCTTGCAGCTCTTTTTCTTTGGCAGTTATTTTTCCTTCAATGGCATCATATTCAAGCTTATCTTTATAGCTCATTTTCTTAGGAGACTTGTCCTCTTTTCTGCTGGCCTCCTGTTTGTTAACAGCCTTCGCCGACGTTGCAGCTTTCTCGCTTCTGGCATTTTCATAACAAGAGTAATCGCCAATAAACTGTCTGATTTCTCCCTTGCCCATAAACGCAAAAATCTTTTGTGCAAAGCGGTCAAGAAAATAACGGTCATGCGATACTGCCACCACTGCGCCCGGAAAATCATCAAGGTAACTTTCCAGCACCGATAAAGTAGGTATATCGAGATCATTGGTCGGCTCGTCCAAAAGCAGAACGTTAGGAGCGCCCATCAAAACACGCAGCAGAAACAAGCGTCTTTTTTCGCCGCCAGACAGTTTATTGACAGGCACCCATTGTAATTCAGGCGGAAACAAAAAACGTTCCAACATCTGGGCAGCAGAAATGCGCAAGCCGTCTTTGCCTTCAACATACTCGCTGATATCTCTGATATACTCCAGAACACGCATTTCACTATCCGGAAATTCACAGTGCTGTGAAAATAAACCAATCTTCACTGTCTGTCCGACTGTCACCGTTCCTCTGTCCGGCGTAATGCGTCCGGCAACAATTTCAATCAGTGTTGTTTTGCCGCTGCCGTTCGGCCCAACGATGCCAACTCTGTCATTGCGCAAAAATGTATATGTGAAGTCCTGGATATAGGTAGTACCGGCATAATCCAAGCCGACACCATCACATTCAATAACAGTTCTGCCCAAACGCGTACCGGCAGAAGTGATTTCCAGATTTTCTTCGTTTTTAATATTCTTAACTTCATCCTCGATTCCCGCAAAACGTTCGACACGGAATTTCTGCTTGGTGCGGCGTGCCTCAGCTCCTCGTTTTATCCAGGCAAGTTCCTTACGATAAATATTATTCAATTTTTTAGCAGCAGAGGCTTCTTCCAGTCGCCGTTCAGCTCTCTTCTCCAGGAAAAGGCTGTAATTGCCGGTATAAAGATAGCCGGTTCCGTTATCAATTTCCAGCGTCCGGTTAATGACCCTGTCAAAAAAATAACGGTCATGTGTGACCATCATCAGAGCGCCCTTGCGCTGTTTAAGGTATTGTTCGAGCCAAGCCACCGTTTCATTGTCCATGTGATTGGTAGGTTCATCCAATATCAATAAATCTGAAGGTCTTACCAAAACCCCAGCCAAGACGACCCTTTTTTGCTGGCCGCCGGATAGTTGTTCAATAGGCTGCGAGAAATCCGTAATACCCATTTGGGTCAAAACACTCTTGGCTTCGCTTTCCAATTGCCAGGCATAGGCAGCATCCATTTGTTGTTGCGCGGACAAGAAAGCTGACTGAGCAACTTGGTTCTCGGGATTTTCGCCTATAGCCTTTAATGCCGCTTCATAATTGCGAATAATCAGCATCAACTGCGATTCACCACAGAAAACCTGTTCCAAAACGGTTGCTCCACTGATAATTTCCGGATTCTGCGGCAAATATTCTATAACTACACCATTGCCGATGGTAATCTTGGCTCCTTCATTTGCCTCATTTGTGGCAATATCTCTGAGCAGCGTCGACTTACCGCAGCCGTTGACGCCGATAACCCCTATTTTATCGCCCGCCTCCACGCTAAAGCTTATATCTTTGAATAAGATTCTTTCACCATATGTATGTGTGAGATTTTCTACTGTTATTATCATTGCTCATTTCGTTCCTTTCAGTACTCACAACATTATAACACAAAAATAACTGCACATGATTTGTTGCGTCAATCTGCATCATTCGCTGCAAAAGGAAAACCGACGCAACCAATAGCTACGTCGGTCAATCTACTTATCTGTTTTTATCTGGTAACTTACACCATCAGTGGCAACCTTCACGTTGCCATTATCAGCCGTATTATAATACTTCGATCCCACTTTGGACAGTCTTTTCAAGGTTACCTGATGCGGAAAACCATATTCATTTTCCTTGCTATAGCTGGCGATGGCAACTTCTGGCTTTACAGCTTCGAGCCAGGCATCGGTATTTGAGTACTTGCTTGTGTGATGGGCTACTTTCAGCACCTGCGAACGAATTTGGTCCTTATCAAAAGACTGTAGAATCCTTTTTTCAGTTTCACTCGTCGCATCAGCGGTCAGCATCATTGTGAACTTCTTATAAACAAGTCTCATCACAATACTATTGGCATTAAGATCGGAACGAGTCTCCTGCAGTAATGGCTCCTGTGGTCCGAGCACTTCAAGCACGGCGCCGTCGCTGCCGATTTCAATTTTATCAGAAGCACGCAGAAGAGCAAAAGGTATTTTCTTATCTTTCACCGTTCTCAAGTATTTCTGATACGTTTTAGAAGTCGTCACTTGACCTGAATCATAAATTTTGCCAATTTCAAAATATTTCAGTACAGCATTCATACCACCGATATGGTCAGCATGGGGGTGAGTAGCAATTAAAATATCCAACTTTTTCACGCCAAGCTTTTTGAGTTCCTCAGCCAGCTTCTCAGCGTTATCACTAAGTCCGGAATCTATCAAAACATTTTTGCCTTCTGTCTGAAGCAAAATAGCATCTGCTTGCCCCACGTCAAGCACCGTAACAAGCATTTTCTCCTGTGCAACGGCGTTTCCCTGTGCCTTATTGTCAGTCTTATTTGCGCAGCCAGCTAAAAGCAGGCAAAAAAGCAGACCCAATAAAAACAATAAAGTTTTTTTCATTACTTACCTCTCAGTGGTTTCCCACATTCGCACCTAATCAGATAACTTCTATCGTCAAATTTGAATTTTCAGCAGCTGCTTCATCAAAAACCGTCAGAAGTCTCTCGCCATATTCGCCAAGATGTTCATCGTTAGCGACTTCCTGTGGCAAAACAACATTCATTGGTTCTTCAATCTCTGTCAAAAAATCATAAATTTCGTCTAAAGTATCGCAATCAGCAGGCAAAGATAATGCGTCCTGCAGATATAAATGTAATTGTTCCGGCAAAGTAAAATCTGCAATTTCTAAAATAATCTTTTTCATTTCTATCCCCCCTCAGTACCCCAACTAATAAATTTTATGCTTGTCGATATACTGTCTATACCAACACCAGCCGAAAAAATAATTTTTCCGAACTGACTTCGAGTCACTATTATACTCATCCGAAAAACAAAAATCAATACTTTTTTCCAAGCTTTAACAGCATTATTTGCAACTATCTTCAAGCTGCAAATAAACTCATTTTTCTGTCATAATTTTATTTTTTGAGAGCTCGTTCACTAATCAGTCGTCTTTTCCAACGGTACAAATCTTATGAAAATTGCATAAGCAGCCATAACCAGAAACGCAACAGCAAAAATATGCATCAACACCATATAACTACCTGTATTCTCTCTGACAAAAGAGGTCAGAAGCGGTCCGGTGATACCAGCCATAGCCCAGGCTGATAAAATTCTACCATGAATGGCGGCCAATTCCTTCGTGCCAAAAACGTCGGAAAGAAAAGCCGGCATAGTAGCAAAACCTCCGCCGTAACAAGAAATAATAACATAAAAAAGGATGGGAAACCATACCGGGCTGGCTGTTTGTGTCAATAAATAAAATGCAACTGCTTGAATCAGGAAGAAGATAATAAAAGTGTTAGACCTACCCAGATAATCGGAAGCTGCTGACCATCCTAAGCGGCCAAGTCCGTTAACAATACCGATTATTCCAACCACAACTGCCGCGCTCATCGCAGACATGCCCGCTATTTCCTGCATCATTGGACTTGCGACTGAGAGCAGGCTGATGCCGCAGGTGATATTTATATAGAGGTAAAGCCATAATACATAAAACATCTTCTTGTACATGGCTTCTTTTAATGAGATATGCTTGCCCAAAAAACGTGCCTTAACTTGAGCCGCTTCTTTAGTTTCCTTAGGAGGTTCCAGATACAAAGCCGATGGCAGCATAATAACAAGGTAAATTGAGCCAAGAGTTAAGAAACAGTAAATAAGGCCCACCTGCTCAATCAGAAATTGAATTATTGGACTGGCAAACCAGGCGCCAAAGCCAAAACCCATAATTGCAAGACCTGTCGCAAAACCACGCTTTTCGGGAAACCATTTGATGAGTGTAGAAACAGGTGTGATATACCCAATTCCCAAGCCTATGCCGCCAATGATACTATAAAATAAATATAATATGGGCAAACTTTTCATAGAAACCGCCAAACCTGCGCCTAACATCCCTACTGAAAAAAACAATGCTGACACAATGCCGGACTTGCGCGGTCCATACTTTTCGACATATTGGCCAAGAAAAGCGGCTGAAATCCCTAAAAAGAAAATGGCCAGACTAAAAGCCCACTGTACATCACGCAGGCTTACGCCCATCTCTTGCATTACGGGTTTGGTAAAAACACTCCATGCATAAACACTGCCAATAGAAATATGAATGCCAACAGCTGAAAGTGCAATAAAATTTCGGTTCTTGTTATGCCAATCTGTAGAAAAAGACATTAAAAATACCCCTTCGCTTCATTTTATTTATTTGATTAAAAAAGCAGGCTAACCAGGTAGCCCGCCTGCCAAGCATTTTATTCTTCCAGCACCAGTTTTTCCAGGATCAATGGTTGTAGATATTCACCATTCTTAAATGCCCTCATATTGCCGCCGGAAATTTCATCAATCAAAGTGATTGTTCTTTCTTTGCCCACGCGGCCAAACTCAAATTTTATATCATAAAGTTCAATATCTTTTTTCTGCAATTCTGCCTTGACTATGCCAGCAATTTTTTGAGTCATAATTTTTAACGTTTCATATTCTTCTTCCGTTAAAATGCCAAGAATTACAAGCGCATCTTTCGTAATCGGTGGATCCTCCCGCCCATCATCCTTAAGCGTAACTTCTACAAAGGCCGGCAGTTCTTGGCCTTCTGCTGAACAATATTCTCCATACCGACGGTAGAAACTGCCAACTGCACGAAAGCGGCAGATGACTTCCAACCCTTTGCCAAAAACCGTGGCTGGTTTAACTTTCATAGAAGCTTCCGTAATATCAGCCTCAAGGTAATGTGTTGGGACACCCTCTGCTTGCAGTATTTCAAAAAAATACTTGGTCAGTCTCAATCCTGCACGGCCAGCACCTTCCATCGTTAAGCCGATAGTGTTGGACCCAGGGTCAAAGACTCCCTCATTGCCTGTACAATCATCTTTGAATTTCAGTAAATAGTTCCCATCCACCAACTTATAAACATTCTTAGTTTTACCGGTATAAACGAGTTCCATTACAACCCCCCCTGTCTTAGCATTTCTTTTTTCTTTGCTTTTGTTTTTTATTGCTTCTTTTCATTATATAATAGTAATAATAGACCAGCAAACATTTTGTTGCAATATTAATTCAATTTAACTTGCTGATTTTTAGACCCTCGGAGATACTATTTCTATAAAAAAATAAAGGTGAATAAAAATGATAAACTCCAGATATTTTCATATGTTTAAAGTTTTTTTTAAAATCGGCCTTTTCACCATTGGCGGCGGCTTAGCCATGATTCCGGTCATCAGGCATGAATTTGTGGAAAAACAGCAATGGATTAACGATGAGGATATTACCGATGTGCTTGCTATCTCACAATCTATGCCGGGTATCATCGCCGTCAACGCCTCCACTTTTCTCGGGTACCGATTGAGAGGCATACGCGGAGCTTTGGTATCAACACTTGGCGTTATTCTCCCCTCATTCATTATAATTTTGCTGATTGCCGCTCTTTTTACAGAGGAGGCTGGCAACAACCAGTATGTAATCAGCTTTTTCAGCGGAGTCAATGCGGCATTGGCTGCCCTTCTGCTGGCCGCATCGCTGGAGCTTGGCAAAAAATCTATCAAAGATTATGTTGGCTGTGCTATCGCATTTTTTTCTGCGCTGGCCGTTGTCGCTTTTGATTTTGACATTGCCTTCGTCGTTCTGCTTTCAGGCCTGACAGGTTTCCTATACTACAGGCGTAAAGGAGCTGACTCCTTATGATTATTTATTGGCAGCTATTCTCCGTCTTTTTCAAAATAGGACTTTTCTCTTTCGGCGGCGGCTTGGCCATGATTGCCTTTATACAACAGGAAATAATTAGTCGCAACTGGCTCACGCCAGCAGAATTTGCTCAAATCGTTACTATCTCACAGATGACTCCGGGGCCTATCGCCATTAATACCGCTACTTTTGTGGGCGCACGCGTTTGTGACAGCACTCCTCTTGAGGCCTTTTTCGGTGCTTTAGCAGCAACTTTAGGCGTCAGCCTGCCCTCCTTTATGCTGATTCTGCTGGTTGCCGGTTCGCTGAAAAAATTCAGCAATTCGCCAGCGGTAAGAGCGATTCTACATGGCATCAGACCGGCAGTAATCGGTTTTTTGCTGGCAGCTGTTGTCGTTTTTATCAAATTAGCACTTTTCCCGCTGCTCCCATCTTCTATTCCCGATACTTTCCATCCTTCCGGCCTTATCCTCATATGTTTATTGTTTTACTTACATTACTATCGCAAAGTCTCCCCCATACCTCTGATTATATTAGCTGGTATTTTGGGGCTGTTTCTATACTGATATCAGCGTGTCAAAAAACCCACAAAATTGGTGGCAAGCACCAGTCTTGTGGGTTTTCCTTATTATTTTGTTATCCGGCAATATTCAGATGCTACCCAACCCTCGCTGCCATTACTTCTTTTAACCTTGTACCAGTCACGTTCATTAGCATTCATGCTCTGCAGAATTTCAACATTTTCGCCTTTAGTAAATAAATCCATTATATCGGCATTTAGGCTGGCTTCGCTTCGTAAACGGACATCTTCGCCTGTGATAATGCCCCTACTGCCTTTACTCAAAATCATGTCTTCACCAGTCTTCTTACAGTACTGCGTAGCAACCCAACCAGTGCTTCCGTTCTTTCGTGCTGTGTAAGTCCAGGATAAACCATCTGCCATTTGCTGTTTGCCCAAACGGACGGATTCACCGTCCTTCAACACATCAATAATTTTGGTATTCATCC
>JBOFWD010000079.1:0-2925 GCA_051653445.1 Acidaminococcaceae bacterium
TCATTTGATAGAGAAACTTCTGCAGCAAAAGTGCGCTCGGGAACATCAGCAACAGGAGCAATCTTTGTTACTCTGCCAATGAATTTTTTGCCCGGCATAGACGGAATTTCAATCTCTGCCAAGCTGCCAACTTTTACTGAACCAATCTGTCCTTCAGGTATGTTAAGCTTTACAAGCAAAGTACTTATGTCTGCCAAATTGAACAACGCATCGCCTACATTGTTGTAATAACCTTCCTGATAATATCTTTTTATTATATATCCGGCATGAGGCGCAACTACATTGGCACCATCCATTTTTGCATTCGCATTTTCATAAGTACCTTCTGCATTCTCAAGTTTTCCAGCAGCCATATCACGCGTAAAACGAGCATTATCGAGTTCCTGTTGTGACACAGCGCCCTGCTCAAATAATCTTAGATTTCGACTGAGCGTCATTTCCGCCTGTTCCAGGTTTGCTCTTGCATCATAAACACTTCCCCTCAAGGCGCCAACTGTCGCTGAAATCTCACTGCTTTCCAGTATAGCCAGAACTGTTCCCTTCTCTACATAGTCACCTTCATTAACCAATATGTTTTGGATTCGTCCTGCTAACTTTGGCGCAATTTTTGCCTGCCACACCGGCTCAAGAGTTCCGGCAAAGGAAAGGACCGGATTAATTGTTCCGCGCTTAGCAAATTCTGTTGCAACCGTTACTGCTTTCCCTTGTTTTGATTTTTCGGCTTTTTCTTTAGCAGACATAACGTTCATGAAAATCCGTACTCCGATAATTATAAGCAAGATTGTCAAAACTGCTGCAATAATTTTTATTCTTTTGTCATGAAGATTCATCATGGCTGGCTCTCCTTCATCTTTTGGATGCTACATATACGCAAATTATACCTCTAAACATTTTAATTGCATAGAATTATTATCTATGCAATTAAAAAAAATGCATGACGGAAAAACTTTGCTGCCGCTGTATCTGAATTGGGCAAAAAAAAACAGACAAGATAATATCTTGTCTAGTTTTTTTTCTCTGGCGCCTGCTTCGCAGCTGTAGCTTTAGAACTTGCCGCGGCCTGTTTAGGATTATTTAAAGTGTAAACAACAAAGTCAGCGTTCATTTTCAAAGAACCCTTACCATCGGAACTAAAGTCAACGCTTTCAATCGTTGTAAAACGGTTTCCTTTCTCAACTTGCTGCAAAAATTCAACCAGATTAAAATAATCACCGCTTAAAGTCAGCTTTAAAGGGACAGCAAATGCTCCGCCTTTATCTGGTTTCACCTCAGTTGGTGGTTTTAAGCTTTCTAAAACAACCTTGTTAACCATGGCCAATTTCGAATACTCGGCCACCAATTCAGGAATCGTAACCGTATCCGGCAATTTTTTCTTAGCTTCCTCAACTTTCAATGTTTGGATTTTCAGGAAAGAGTCATAGTCCTTATTCTGAACTGCAAAGGTCTGAATTGCAGCCAATCTTGTATTCACCTGCAAAAGCTGATTTTCAACTTTTTGCGTGTCATCACGCAATGGTGAAATAAATTGCATATAAACAAAAAAAGCAAAAAAAACTGTGAAAATTAATAAAATCAAGTAGCGAGTATTCACTGATATTTTTTCCAGATATTCGCTCATTTTTTCCCCACCTCACTTTTGTTTACTTTGAGGGAGAATTCTATTACTGAAGCGGAACCTGGCACATTGCCGGCTTTGCTCAGCTTTGTATCCAGCAAATCAACAGAATTAGTAGTAGGGTCCTTCTGCAAACGATTAATAAATTCAAGAATATTTTCCATGCTCAACGATTTACCCTTGATTGTTATTTCCGAAGCCTTAGCCTTATCTTGGGTTACGTTCAATAACCAACAGCCATAGGGAGTCAAATTTCCTAATTCAGCAAGTGAATTACTCCACAACAATCTGTCTTTCAATTTTGCTTGCACAATATTATTTCTTTTATTTATTTCAGCGTTTTGAACCTGATTTAATTCATAGCGCTCCTGCCAAACATGCAAAGAAGTTATCTGACTCTGCGCATCTGCCAGGTTGCTTTCCGCATATTTAAACATAAAAAGGCTGTAAGCCCAGAAGATGAGTGTTAGAGCGGCCACAAGATATGTACCGGCAAGAAAAAACTTGCTAACTGGCACTTCCGTTCTTCGACGGTCTTCAGGTAATAGATTTATTTTAATCATCAAGATCACCTCCGGCAAGAGCAGCACCTACCGCTGTTGCTAAAACTGGTGCCACTGCTTTTACCTTAGTTTTTTCGAACTTTGGATTAAAATCAACCGTCTTTAAGATATCATGGGTAATAACTTCTTTCTCGTAGCCTTTGCCGATATATTCAGCTAGGCCTGGAATAACAGAACCGGCTCCTGCAAGAACAAGATGCGTAAAAACAGCTTCCCTTTTATTAGTTATATAATAGTCGCTAGTAAGGCGGCATTCATTAACTAATGCATTGACTGCACCCTTTAAAGCAACACTTGCAATCTCAAGATCATCGCCACAAGCATCGGTAAGCAAGCTTTTGTTTGTAATAAGTGCTTCGGCATTTCTATTATCAATGCCAAGTTTTCCTGCAACAAGATTGATAAAATTACCCCAACATTGTGGCAATGCCCTTTGTGCTACAGGCGCACCACTTTGGAATATCGTCATCATGGAATAATCAAGACCTATATCCAATAAGATGAATTCCTCAAATCCTTTTCCCAATGTTCGGCAAATTGACAAAACGTCAATATCAATCTTTAATATTTTAAGACCTAAAGCCTCACTAATTTCAACAATGCTATCGATTATTTCCTTAGGTGCTGCAACTAAAACTACAGATTGCTGACCTGTTTTGGTCAAAGATCCAAATTTCGCAAAATCCAAATAGTATGTCTCTGTTTCATATGGAACGTACTGACCTGCATCCCATGTTACAGCCTGTT
>JBOFWD010000080.1:0-21477 GCA_051653445.1 Acidaminococcaceae bacterium
AAAAAACTGCTTTATCTTTCATTAAGTAGATACCCGTCATTTTTATCTAATAACGCACAGTATTCAGTAATAGCTTCCTCTATATCAGTGAAGCCACCATCATAGCCGGCTGCAAGCAATTTCGAGCTGTCTGCTTCTGTGAAGCTTTGATATTTGCCCTTGAGCACTTCCGGGAACGGCACATATTCGAGTTCGCCGCTGCCAAAATATTTCAGCACGCCTTTAGCTAAAGTATTAAAGGTGTGAGCATGTCCTGTGCCACAGTTATAGATGCCCTTTAGCTCAGGGTGATCCCAGAAAAAGAAATTGACCTTAACAACATCCTTCACGTAAATAAAATCGCGTACCTGCTCACCATTACCGTAACCGTCAATGCCTTCGAACAATTTAACTTTGCCTTCTGCCTTCCACTGGTTAAACATCTGGAAAATCATGGAAGCCATTTTCCCCTTGTGATTTTCCTGCGGCCCATAAACGTTAAAATAGCGGAGGCCGACAATCTGGCTTTCAGCGTTGTCAAAATAACGTCTTGCGTAGTTGTCAAAAAAAAGTTTCGAAAAAGCATAGACATTCAAAGCTTCCTCACACTGAGGCTTCTCACTGAAACCATGTTTGCCGCTGCCATAGGTGGATGCGGAAGAAGCGTAAATCATCTGTATTTTCTTTTTCAAGGCAAAATGCATCAGCGTCTTGGTATATTCAAAATTGTTTGCCATCATGTATTTGCCGTTATATTCCATCGTGTCAGAGCAAGCTCCTTCATGGAAAATCACTTCAATTTTTTCATTATCAAATTTACCGCTTGCAATAGCGGCGATAAAATCATTTTTGTCCATATAGTCCAAGGCTTTCATGCCTTGAATGTTTTTGAACTTCACCATATTGGTCAGATTATCAACAATGAGAATATCCTCACGGCCTCGTTCATTTAGTCCTTTGACAATATTGCTGCCGACAAAGCCGGCACCACCTGTAACAATAATCATATTTTTCCCTCCCTGACAAGCTGGGCTATACGTTCTACGACTCCCGTCGTGGAATAGCCTTCTTCAAAATCTATTATTTTTACCTCGCCGGCATTTTCCCTGCCGACAACTTCCTCAGGCTTATAATCGCCGCCTTTGACAAGAATGTCTGGTTTTATTTCCTTGATAAGTTCAGCCGGGGTATCCTGGTCAAACAGTACAACTGCCTCTACACAAGCGAGCGAAGCCAAAACCCTTGCCCTGTCGAATTCCTGTACAAGAGGCCGTGTTTCGCCTTTCAGTCTTCTCACAGAAGCGTCTGTGTTAAGGCCTACTATCAGATGTTTCCCTAATTTCGCTGCCTTCTCCAGGTAGGTTACATGTCCAACATGCAATATATCAAAACAGCCATTGGTGAAAACAATCTTCTCACCGCAAGCATGCCATGTTTTTGCCAAAGCCGCGACTTCTTCCCAATTCAATGGACGGTAGCCAAATCCTCTTTGTCTTTCCTCTGTTAAAATTTCCTTGAGCAATTCACTGCGGCGCACAGGGTATGTACCAACTTTGGAAACAACGATACCGGCTGCACTGTTTGCCAGCCTGATAGCTTCATCTGAAGTCAAACCACCTGCGGCTCCGGCAAGCAAAGTTGCCGCCACCGTATCACCTGCTCCGGAAACATCGAAAACCTCCTGCGCCGTAGCCGGGCAATGCAATACGAGGCCTTTGGGTCCTGCGAGAGTCATGCCTTTTTCCGAGCGGGTAACAATGACATTCTTGATCCCATAAAAATCACGCGCCTCTCTTGCTATTGCTAAGACCGCTTCATCTTCGTTAGCAACTGCTTTGCCGGCAGCCTCGCACATTTCTTTCAGATTGGGAGTAATGAAATCAGCGCCGCGGTATTTGTCCCACTGTGCGCCTTTGGGATCTATCAAAACCGGCACCTCATAAGCCTGCGCTGTTTTGATGACCTTTTGGCAGAAAGCGTCAGAACAAACTCCCTTGGCATAATCAGAAATAATGATGCCATCCAGGCCCTTATCGAATAAATCGGAGAGCCATTCATTCAGGCACATAATTTCTTCTGGCAGCAAATCACCGACTTCTTCAAAGTCAAGCCGGAGCATTTGCTGTGTTGCGCCTATAATGCGCATCTTGGTAACCGTCGCCCGTTTGTCTGACTTGATCAAACCGCTGTGGTCTATACCAGCCTTAGTCAACATCTCTTCCAGCAATAAACGATTGGCGTCATCACCCGTAACGCCGCCGATAAATGCCCGGCAGCCGAGATGCGCCAGATTGGCCGCTACATTTGCTGCGCCGCCTAGTACGGACTCGATGCGTTTGACATGGTTAACCGGCACCGGTGCTTCCGGTGATATACGTTTGACCTCACCGTAAAAGTACCTATCCAGCATCACATCGCCGATTACCGCTATTTTCAGCTTTTGAATTCTTTCCGTAAGAAATTTTGCACAATCTGAAGCCTGCAAGATCTATTCCTCCACTATTTCACACAAAATATGTCCTATCAAACTATGTACTTCCTGTGCCCTCGCGGTCACTTTGTCCGGAATCACCAGGCAGACGTCACACACTTCAGTCATTTTGCCGCCGCCGGCGGCAGTCATACCGATTGTTTTTATGCCTTTGTTTTTTGCTTCTTCAACGGCTGCCAATACATTCGCGCTATTGCCGGAAGTAGAAACAGCAACCAGGACGTCTCCGGCATTGCCGAGGGCTTCAACCTGGCGAGAAAAAACCTTTTCATAACCATAGTCATTAGCAATTGCTGTCAGAATCGATGTATCTACGGTAAGCGCTATCGCGGGCAACCCTTTGCGCTCTTTTTGAAAGCGGCCGACTATTTCTGCAGCCCAGTGCTGAGCATCAGCCGCACTACCGCCGTTGCCGCAGAACATTATCTTGTGTCCCGCCGCTAATGCAACCTTCATCAATACCGCTGCCAGGGCAATCTCTTTCATCAGCTTCTTGCTGTTGCGTACACGCTGCGCCAAGCGGATATGTTCTTCAAACCTCTGTTCAATTATCTCCATCATAGTCCTCGCTTACCATCTGACAAGGTCATATTTGACACGCCAGGATTTATCGCCGTTATATTTTTTATCACGGTATTCAACCTCGATTTGCCAACAGCAGAAATTATGTGTATAGCGCCAGTCTTGTTCGTACAAACTGCTTTTACCAAGATCGTAGCGATTTACAAAGGTAAGGCTGTTGTTTTTGTCAAATTTATAAGTAATGCCATTCTGCAATTCTTCAGACATGTCAGGCCTATTGTATTGGAAAAGATCATTTTCTGCTTTTTCCCAGTAATAGCTTGCCCATGTATTCCAGCGATTATCAAACTTCTTACCGGCTGTAGCGTTATAAGTCATCGTATCGGTAACAGAATCGTTATAACTTTCTCTCTTTTGCTTAGCACCAACACCTAAATCCAGGAAAAGGCTCTTATCCTTGTCAAAATAAATTCTGTCATGTTTCATATATATGCCGTATTCAGTATGCCAACTCTTCCTGAAATCATCTTTCCACAAGCCATGATTATAATAAACGCTGTAGGAAAGCGGCAAATTTTCACTAATGCGTTGGTCCTTTAAGCCAACGGTTATATCCGACTCTTTTTTTATCCAGTTGTCATCACTGTCCTCGCTCCAGCCATCCTGCAATTTAGCATAAAATGCTTTGTCGTCATATTGCAGAGCATAGGTCGGGCGATAACCGTGCTTATTAAAATAATTGAAATCACCAACTGCGGCTAGGCGCTCATTCAAATTATATTCATAGTGAAATTTCACATTAAAACCGTCACTGTCACTATAACCGAATTTCGGAGCAAAAGTCTGCGTCTGCTTGCCATCCATCCTGCTAACCCAGATGTCACGGGAATAAATATGTTTGCCCTTCATGTAAACCTTGACATCATAAGCGACTATCTTTTCTTTTGGATATAGCTCCACTCTTTTTGCAGTTACCAATAAACACGGATCGTTTATAACTGCCGGGCAGCGTGTCGTCTGTCCGCCTTCGTCCAAAACAACAAGGCCTTCCTGTACTGTTCCGTGTTCTGCTTTAAAAATATCTTTGCCGCTGGTACCGCTCATCTTCTTGATTTCGCCGGTCTTGTTGTTGAAATTATAGTGCAGCCACTCACCGGTCATCTGAGCATCCGTCTCAGTCAGCTGGCCACCACTTTGCAGGAAAACATCCCCGCTCTGCATATTGCCCTCCACCTTCGTCGTATAAAGTGTTTGGCCGCCTTGTAGAATGCGTACATTGCCTGTTGCAGAAAAATCACCTGTATCCTTATGATAAATTACATTATCGCCGTATAAAACAATCGGAAGAACTTGTTTTTGCTCGCCTTTAGCCTTTTTTGCCTCTTTAACAGAAGTTTGCTTTGCCGGCAATGTTTCTTCTATTTCGAAATCAGGGCCTTCTCGGTCACTGATCTTAGCGCCATCATAATAACTGGCGGCAAAAGCGGTAGAGGCAACACTGAGAGTTAAAAACCCGGCCAAAATAATCTGCTTTTTCATATAAGTTCTCCTTTGTTGTGAGTTTATTTTGTCATTTCGAGCGTATTGCTCTGTCATTTCAGACGTACCGTTCTGTCATTTCGAGCGAAGTCGAGAAATCTTTTGTTCACTGTTAAAACCAAGATCCCTCCGCTACGGTCGGGATGACAACCTTTTGTCATTTCTAGCACATTGCGCTGTCATTTCAGACGTACCGTTCTGTCATTTCAGACGTACCGTTCTGTCATTTCGAGCGAAGTCGAGAAATCTTTTGTTCAAACACATTTATAAGACAAATCATTCCAAAATGGATTTCTACTATTTATAATAGCCTCTTTTTTCACACGAGACCAACACTTCAGTTGTTTTTCCCGTGAAATAGCAGCATATATATCTGTCGTTACTTCAAAATAAACCAACTTATTTACATTATATTTAGAGGTAAAACCTTTGATTAGCTTGTTTTTGTGTTCATACAAGCGTCTTGCGAGGTTATTTGTAACGCCTATATACAAAACTCGATTATTCCAATTGGTCAAAATATATACATAGTAATTCACTAAAACCGCCTCAAAACCCTTCAGATCCCTCCGCTTCGGTCGGGATGACAAAAGAAAAATGGTCGGGATGACAAACTTATGTCATTTCAGACGTACCGCTCTGTCATTTCGAGCACATTGCTCTGTCATTTCAGACGTACTGCTCTGTCATTTCGAGCGAAGTCGAGAAATCTTTTGTTCTCTGTTAAAACCAAGATCCCTCCGCTATGGTCGGGATGACAAAAGAAAAATGGTCGGGATGACAACCTCCGCTTCAGTCGGGATGACGTATTCCCTGAAAACAAAATAAGTCACTTTATATTTTATCATAAAAATAGGTAATATTGTGAAATTGCTAAAGAAAAGTGAGCATACTTTTGAATGTATGCTCACTTTATCTTTAAATGCTCTCAAATTAATGTGTTTATTATTTGGCAGGTTTCTCAGTTATAGTCTCTGGGAACAAATCGACATCCTTGTCCGCCGTCTGAATCAAACCCTCAACAGAAGTATCGGCAGTAACCTGTACAAAAGTGGTAGCACCAACAGGAATTACTACCGACTTGCCTGTTACAAACGCACCGCCGATAGCTCCAATAGGTCCAAAAATAATCATACCGCCAATGGTCGCGCCTGCTGCGCCGGCTGCAGTCTTCGCTTCCTGCTTGGCAAGATCTCCTACGAAGACCGGTACATTTGTGCCATCAATGGCTGAAATGCTGGTAAAAGTAATGTCAATACGTGCATCCCGTCCAAAGCTTTTTGGCTGCACTATCTTCGCAATCGTACCGGTGCCGATAGTTCCTTTCGGCAAAACAAGTACATTTCCTACATAAACATTATCAGCAGTTTTGAAATGCACCTGATCTCCTGCCTGGTTCTTCTTACTGCTAAGTTCTTCCGTGAAAACCACTTTGACAAGCGTATCTTTGGCCACAATTGCATTTTCCGTGGCCAATTTGGCATCCGGGAAAGCTACCTGCATAAGATCTTCTAGACGAGTGGAAAGATTTTTTTTCATTTCCACTTTGCCATAAAGCATATTCTCTATACTCTCCAACCTTGTCTTGGCAGGAGCTTCAGAGATAACCTGTGTAAACTGCCACTCGGCAGCATTGAGCTTAGCAGCAAAAGACAAGCTTCCGCTGCCCTTCGTACCAAAAACATATGCATAAAGATTGTCCACACGTGTCAAAATAGCGTCACTGGTTTTTACGCCGTACACATCAGTTTCAATGCTGTCCACACGGGCGATAAGTGCTCCTGCCTGCTCCGTCCCGTACAAGAATTTCTCCATGACAGCCATTTTCTCCGGTGCTGTCTGAGGATTCAGCCCGTGGGCAAAACCCGGAAGTACAGAAGTCAGACAAAAAAGAACAGTCAGAAGTAAAGTCAGTATTTTCTTCACAAGAACACCTCCATTGTTTCAAGCGATAAATTAACCTTTGGTAATATCTTTGAACGCTTTGCGGCATACTTTCGCAAATTCATCATGTTTCCAGTCCGAACGCACTACAAGCGCGTACTCTATTGAATCTGATTTGTCAATTTTATTGGAATAAACTTTGTTGGTAAAGGCATTAACCGCCATTACATCTGCTTCAATGTCCAGTTCAGCAAGCATTTCCTTGCCTCTGTTATCACTGTCTTCTTCAAGCTCATCCAAACGCATCATCAGCACGATATCAGCGCCGGAATCTTTTAAAATTCTGCGAAGCATAGCTTCATTAGGGCCTAATTTGCCGACTACTGCATAGTTTTCCTTCGCCAGAATCGGTTCCATCACATCATCGCCAACCAGCTCATAGGAAGGGTATTTGAAGAATTCAACAGCCTGTTTCATAAATACAGCACTCGCGTTGTTGGCCTCATCCTCCATATTTACCAATGGCAAAACGACAACCTTAGCGGCTTCTGCTTTGCCCATAGCCGGCGCCGCAAAAAAGCACGCCATTACTGCAACTGCCAAAAATCTGAAAAACTTTTTCATCGCAAAACCTCCCAAAATTATTTAACCAATTCCATTTTAACACATGTGCCGCGAACAATGAAGCAAAAAAGGCAGAAAAAAAGGACGACCGAATGGTCGTCCTTTGTAAAGTCTTTAAAATTAGAAGCTGAAAGTCAATTCGCTCCAAAGAGTTTTATCGTTGGCATTGCCAATTTTTGCATCATAATCATAATACTCAACATTAGCAACAATGTTCTTAGCAAGGGTATAGTTAGCACCTACGCCATAACCTTTGAAGCCGCCGTTTAGATCCAATAGTTTGTGAGTTGCATCAGTAGTATGGGATACATAAGTAGTGGAAGCTTGGTCATAGTATTTAGCCCAAACGCCGAAGGAACCTTTGTCAGCTGCAGAAGCGCCTTTGTAGCTCAAACCAGCTACATAGCCGTCATCTTCTTTAGCATCGTTTTCGTCATTAGATTTCAGGTATTCTGCAACAAGGCTCACGTTCTTAGCGATTTCAGTATCGAAGCCTGCAGTCCAGATCTCACGGTCATTGTTTGCTGCGAAGTTTTTGAAGTTGTAGTAAGCAGCATTCAGGTTGGTAGCACCCATTTTGTAACCAAGGGTACCGATATAAGTGTTTTCTTTGTCATTATCTTCAGTTGTTTCAGCACGGCCTACAGCTACGCTTGCTTTCAGCACTTTGCCGAAATCAAGTTGAACAGCGTCCATGTTGTCATCCCAAACAAAGCCATTGCCTACAGTGTAGTTGTAACGACCTGCAGTCACAGCTACATCACCGATGGAACCATTCAGGTAAGCACGTTTGAATTCAGTCTTTGCGCCATCTTCACCGTTGGTAGTAAGATCTTGAGTATTTTGAAGCATACCGGTGTAAGTCCAATTGTCATTGATAGCGCCTTTAACCCACAGACGAGTACGCAGAGTTGCAGAGTAACCAGCGTCAGCTCCGTCAACATCAGTGTAAAGAGCACGAACTTGACCGGTGATTTTTACGTTGTCAGCTTTTTTCTCGAGTTTAGCAACGCGAACGCCGAGGTTGTCGAGTTCGTCAGCGAATTCAGCCATCAGTTTGTCGTCTGCGCCGATTGCACCTTTTGCGTAAGCTTTAGCAACGATTTGAGCCATTTCGTAACGAGTCATCAGGTTGTCACCTTTGAAAGTGCCATCTGGATAACCGTCAACGATGCCAGCAGCAGCCAATTTAGCTACGGAAGCATATGCCCAATGACCAGCAGGCATATCAGAGAATGGGTTTGCAGCAAAAGCGGTAGCGGAAACGCCGAGAGCCATTGCCATTGCAAGTACTAAAGATTTTTTCATAATAATTTTCCCCCTTAGGAAATTTTTATTTTTATAAAATCCTCAGGAGAAACTTCTTTCTTCACATCTGCCTGTTTCGTGCGAGTATCCTTGTTTCCTCTACAATCCAAAGCATTTGTTCCGAAATTATTTCCCAGATGGATAGTATAAACCACCAAAAATAAAGCATTTTTTTACAACTATACACAATATTTTACACGATAAAACTACCGGTTGCAAGAAAAAAGTTGAAAAAGCGGGGAATATCCCCGCTTTTTCAACTTTTACTAATTGCCAGCATAGCGCCGGCAAATCTGTTTTCCAAAATCACTTTGACAGAAGACCCCAGGTGCCACCTGGAAGTTTGCAGCAGCGTACTGTCAACGCTGTACTTTTCATAAACGAGGTCTACGGGCTGTCCCAATAATTCATACAATTGTTTCTCTGCTTGCTCATAATCTGAAGAAGCAAAATCTACATAAACCTGTACAAACCCAGCATTTTGGTCAAAGCCAAGCCTAGGCTCCGCAGTCGCTTTGATTTCTCCCAAAATGGGTGACAAATCCAAATCTGCTGTATAGAAAGTCAGTCCAGGTAGCGTATTGGTTGCGGCTGTGCCTGTAATTTCTGCCGGTTTGGCTCCCCACTTCAAGCCTAGAAACCCGTTCTCCAAAGATTGGCTCAAAGAAGTAGGCTCCTGCTTTTGTGCTGCCTTGGCCGGCAACCCGATGGGAACGCTTATCTCGGCGCCGCCCCATTCAACCATGGTAAACCCTTTGCGATTAAATTGCGGCAAATCCTGTTCCGGCAGCACGGCAACATTTTTAAAATCATTTATCCCGGAAAATTCCATAAACACCCTTATCACCGTATCGGCAAGCGGCTTAGTCTTGAGCACCGAACTGCCGTCGATATCGTCGTTGATTCTAAAGTGCACAAAGCACTTCTCGAATTTATTCATTTCCGGCAGCCAGTAAACAATGAAATCATTAATCTCTCTTTCATTCAGGCCGATATAAGCCAATTTATTCTCCAGAAAAGAAATATAATCATCCTTCTCTACATAGAAACCTGTTTGAAAATTATAATGCTCTTCAGGGAAAGCATAGACACCATCCCAAAACAGATATTGGTATTTACGTTTGTCTGCCTGATTAAGCAGCGTGCCGTCTTTATCAGCTATTACAGTCCAGTTATCCTTATAAACAGGATAAGTAGTACTCAATTTGCCTTTGAATTCATGTGTAACCACTATTTTCTGTTTTTTCTCCGGATAGAGGTAAATAACAGGCTTCTTGACGAACATCTCAGGTTCCAGAACTACTTTCAGCGGCAAATCCTTGATTGCATTAATAGCAATGCTGGTGCTTCCATAGTGAGAGACGAACTCGATAGCGGAGGCTTGTTGTAATTTTTCTTCTGTTATTTTGATACTGAAATCAGGTTTTTGGGAATTCAATAAAAGCTCCGCTTTTTGGTCTGCGGCAACAGGCAGCAGATATATTTGGTAATTTTCACACGGAACAATTTCATTGCGAGGCACAATAAACCGGTACTTATACACCGTACCGGTGATTATTTTTTCCTTCTTTACCTGTTCCTTCTGGTCAGCTGCACTTTCAGACGCAAAGACAGCTCCGGGGAACTGCGAGAATGCCAGCAGAAAACTTAATAAAATGCCGAATAATATTTTTTTCAACATGCTCACCTATCCCTTTTTCTGATATCATCGTACACAAATTTTCTTACCATAACCGCTATCATTATAACATGAGCACACTTTTTAATTGCCAGAAAAATTTTTTCATGTTTCCGACCTTTAAAAAATACAACAACCGAGCAAAGGATATCTTCCCTTTGCCCGGTTGTTTAACATAGATAAAAAATCCCATGTATTTTTCAAAAAGCATGCGGCCTACGCTTGTCGCAACTGGTCCCTTTGCCCGCTAACATCAGTCTTCGCTCTCATATTCATCTATAGTTCTGCTTTTATAAATGTATCCGAACAGTCTGTCATGTACTACCAATTCACAATCAATCAATTCCACCGTTTCGATCGTTTCCCTCCCATCATCGAAATAAAATTTGCCATTCTTTTCAAAACTACGAATCATCATCTCCACTCCCTTTAAAATATCAGATTATATTCAAAACCATAATATTATGAAAGCCAATTGCAAAATTCATAAAGTAAGGGTTATCGTGCCTATTCCCTATGTTTTCAGTATACTCTAAATTTTCAGATACGTCAATCTTGTTACATAACCCGCTTCGCTCATATTGATTTGCTATCAGTATTCAGCACTCTTATTGCGTTCAGAATAGCAATAACAGAAACACCCACATCGGCAAAAACTGCGGCCCACATGCTAGCCATCCCTAATGCGCCCAAAACCAGAACTGCCGCCTTTATACTTAACGCAAAGAAGATGTTCTGTTTGGCTATCAGCACTGTCCGCTTGGCGATTTTGATGGCAGTCGCAATTTTTGATGGCTCATCAGTCATAATGACAACGTCTGCCGCTTCAATCGCCGCATCAGAGCCCAAACCGCCCATGGCAATGCCCACGTCAGCCCTCGCCAGTACAGGCGCGTCGTTAACGCCGTCACCGACAAAAGCAACTGTACCCTTGCCTCCTTGCTTCGCCATGATTACTTCCAGTTTATTAACTTTGTCAGCCGGCAATAACTCTGCATAGACGCGGTCAATGCCTATTTTCTCAGCAACATATTCACCGACATTCCGGTTATCACCTGTCAGCATTACCGTTTGTCTGACGTTCTCCTTACGTAGGGCCTTTAATGCTTGGACAGCATCTTCTTTTATTTCATCAGCAATAATGATGTGTCCGTAATACTCTCCATCCACCGCTATGTGAACAACCGTACCTATTGCCGCTTCATCCAAATGGCCAATCCCATGTTCTGACATCAATTTTGCATTCCCTGCAAGGATTGTTCTGCCATCTATAAGAGCCTGCACACCTAGTCCGGGAATTTCCTGCACATCTTGGGCCAGGTCGTTTTTGAGCTCTTTGCCATAAGCTTTTTTCAGCGACAATGAAATCGGGTGATTCGAATGGCTTTCCGCATAAACTGCCAGTTCCAATAACTTCTCCGGAGTTGTTTTCTCAGCAACTATTTTCTGTACTTCAAAAACGCCTTTAGTCAAAGTTCCTGTTTTGTCAAAAACTACTATCTCTGTTTTTGCCAAAGCTTCCAGGTAGTTGCCTCCTTTGACCAGAATCCCGTTTCGCGACGCACCGCCGATTCCCCCAAAGAAACTGAGCGGCACCGATATCACCAAGGCGCAAGGGCAGGATATAACAAGAAAGGTCAAGGCACGAAATACCCACTCAGCAAAAGGCTCTTCGCTGAAAGTCAAAGGCGGGATAATAGCCAGCATAGCAGCTAAAATAACGACAGCCGGCGTATAATATCTGGCAAATTTAGTAATAAACTTCTCCGATTTTGATTTCTTACCGGCAGCATTTTCCACCAAATCAAGAATTTTGCTCACGGTCGAATCGCCAAATTCTTTGGTAACCCTTGCTATCAACAGTCCGCTTATATTGACGCAGCCGCTAAGGATTTCGCTGCCAGCCTTGATCTCGCGCGGCACCGCTTCGCCTGTAAGTGATGATGTATCTACCATCGAGCTGCCTTCCCTGACAACGCCATCCAAAGGAATGCGTTCACCCGGCCGTATCACGATTTCTTCACCGACCAAGACATCATCAGGGTCAACAGTAAGGATTTCCCCGCTGCGTTTTACATTGGCATAATCAGGACGGATATTCATCAATTCAGCAATTGACTTTCTTGACTTGTCGACGGCATAACCCTGAAAAAGTTCTCCCACCTGATAAAAAAGCATAACACCAACAGCTTCCGGATATTCACCTATGATGAAAGCACCGGCTGTCGCGATAAACATCAAGAAGTTTTCATCAAACACCTGCATGCGCGCTATATTTCTCAAAGCCCGCCAAACAACGTCGCCGCCAACAATTAAATAAGCTGCAAGATATAGTGCTAAATTTAAAATGCTGTTATTGGAAGCAGCCAATAGTGCAGCAACAAAAATTATGCTGCCTGCAATAATTCTGAAAAGACGCTTTTTCTGATTAATCATTTTTCTTACCCCTTTTCTATCTTTACATCAGGTTCATAGTTTTTTACTATTTTCTGTGCGGCAGCCAAAATACCATCCATTTGTTCTCTTTCCGCTTCAATGGTCATCCTCGTCGTCAGAAAATTTATTGAAACAACAGATACTTCGGGCAATTTACTGATGTCTTCTTCCATTTTTGCAGCACAATTCGCACAGCCAAGACCCACTAATTTAAATGATTTCTTCATAATAATATATCCCCCTGTCTTTTTAGTTGAATAACTGTTCAACTTTATGTTTAGATTATAGTTGAACGGATGTTCAACTGTCAAGGTTTTTTTCATCTATTTTGACAAAGAGCTTCGCGACAACCTATAATGTTTTTAGAGAATCTCCTTGAAAATGTGGGTGATATAATGAGTAGCAAAAAGCACGAGTGTGAAATTGTTCATAGCGGGATTGTTGACAGTGTACGTACAAAAATGTACCCTGAGCCAGTATTAGCAGAAGTCTCGACTCTGTTTAAAATCATGGGAGACAGCACCAGATGCAAGATACTCTGTGCCTTAAGCCAAAATGAGATGTGCGTCTGTGCCTTAGCCGTCTTGCTCAACATGACAAAATCTGCCATTTCACACCAGCTCCGTATCCTGCGCGAAGCTAACCTAGTGCGTTCCAGACGCGAAGGCAAAAATGTTTTTTACGCGCTTGACGACGATCATGTAAAAGATATCTTCGGCAAAGCCGCTGAACACGTAATTGAAAAAAAAATAAAGGAAGTTAAAGAAAATGGCTGAAAATATTAGCGACTATCTAAACAGCGGCGCCTTGCTGAGCAAACTCAGTGATGTTACCCGTATTGTCGATCCATTAAGAAAAACCGTTATTGAATATAAAAACAACGAAATTATTAACAATAAAATTCACTGTTTTGATTTCTGGGGCAAAAACAAAGTATGCGATAACTGTATTTCCATAAGAGCTTATCATGAGAACAAAACCTATGTGAAAATCGAGTACAACAACAATAAAGTATTCTTAATCACAGCTATTCCCCATAAGCTGGATGAACGCGTGATTGTAATTGAAATTCTTAAAGATATTACCGACAGCATGTTTTTAAGCTCTTACGGGAACGCATCTGTCGAGACCAGCGCTATCCATGCCCTTATAGACAACATGAACAAATTTGCCTACAAAGACCCCCTGACAGAAATCTATAATCGTCTCTATATAATTGAAAAACTGCCTGTTGACCTGATGAATGTGGCTCTTTTATCAAATGAGATGTCCATCATCATGGCCGACATTGATCATTTTAAGCTGGTGAATGACAATTACGGTCACCTTGCGGGAGATCAGGCACTGAAAAAAGTCGCCGAAACTTTAGCAGGCTCTATCAAAAGAGAAAATGACTGGGTCGCGCGTTATGGCGGCGAGGAATTTCTGGTCTGCCTGCCGGGAGCACACCTCGATTTTGCTGTGCAAACCGCGGAAGCCATGCGCAAAGCTATTGAGAAGACGCCAATTATATATGAAGACAAAACGCTCAACTTAACAGCAAGCTTTGGCGTCTGCAACATAAAGGGTACAGAAACAAACAGTGTTGAAGATTTGCTAAAGGCTGCCGATGAAAAATTGTATTTAGCAAAAAAGAATGGTCGTAACAGAGTCGAATGGTAAAAATAACAGAGCTAAGTAGTCATCCCGAAGGCAGCGGAGGGATCTTGGGCTTTGGCAGTACAGGCAGGATTTCTCGACTGCGCTCGAAATGACAGAGCACTAAGCTCAAAATGACAACCTTATATTTACTGCAAATAATAAAAAAAGAGACGAGCGCGCTCGTCTCTTTTTTATTTGCTTTATCGCTTAGAAAGTAAATGTTACTTTACTCCAAAGCATCTTAGCACTGTAGTCCCTGTCTGATGCATCTTTGTTATCAATGTCATAGTAAGAAATATTAGCTACAATATTCTTAGCCGGAGTATAACCCACACCGATTTCATAACCTTTCATACCATAATGATAAAAGAAATAATCTTCAATTTCACTAATTGAATCTAATATAACTGACCCTGCTTGATCATAATAAGTCGCATAAGCTCCCCAAGAACCTTTATCGGCTGGTTTTGCCCCTTTGTAGCTCAATGTTGTAGCCCAACCATCATTGCCATAACGATGAACGTCAGACCAACCTCTAACTTCTGCAAGATTTTTATCAGCCTTTTGATATTCTCCGTATACACTTACGTTTTTATCAAACTTATATCCCAGACCGGCTGTATAAATTTGTTGTTCAGAAGGGTCATTTTCGTTTCCTTCGCGCGCATAAAAGCCAATTTCTGTATATAATTTGTCGCTAATAGGATAATTTGCTGCTATACCATATAAAGTAGTTTTATCATTTTGTCCATCACTATAACCACTTATCCAATCTCCATACATTACAGAATCAAAACGACCGGCAAACACTGTAGTTTTTAACTTATTGCCAAAATCAACTTTTAAAGCATCACCTGTTAAATCTGCGACATAACCCTGACCAATGGTAAAAGCTTGGCGGCCGGCAGTAAAAGTAGCGCCACCCACATCGCCTTTAACAAAAGCACGACGGAATTTAGTTTCACTTTGTTCTGCATTAGTATCTAATGTCTGGTTATTTTCAATCATTGCCCCGTAATTCCAGTCATCATTGATAGCACCGCTCAAATATATGCGAGTACGCAAATCACTAGAGTAAAATGGAACTTTATCTCTTCCATTGCTTGCTTTACCATCTTTGTAACCAAAACGAGCTTCGCCGGTGATTTTTACGTTGTCGGCTTTTTTCTCGAGTTTAGCAACGCGAACGCCGAGGTTGTCGAGTTCGTCAGCGAATTCAGCCATCAGTTTGTCGTCTGCGCCGATTGCGCCTTTAGCATAAGCTTTAGCAACGATTTGAGCCATTTCGTAACGAGTCATCAGGTTGTCACCTTTGAAGGTGCCATCCGGGTAACCGTCAACGATGCCGGCAGCAGCCAATTTGGATACAGAAGCGTATGCCCAGTGGCCTGCTGGCAAATCAGAGAATGGGTTTGCAGCAAAAGCGGTAGCGGAAACGCCAAGCGCCATTGCCACTCCTAATACTAAAGATTTTTTCATAATACTTTTCCCCCTTAGGAAATTTTATTTTTATAAAATCCTCCGGAGAAATAATTTCGCTTGTCAGCAGCTTAATAAGAGTTGCCTTGTTTCCTCTATCTTGTCGCTGTTAATTAGAAATTATCATCTGTCAAAGGAATTTATACCCCCGAACAAAAATTCCATAAATAGATTATGCGAACGATTAATTACACTCTTAGTGTAATGCAAATTTTCCTTCAATTCAAGGGCTTTCCGTGTTTTTGCCCGAAATTATACAATAAATACAACCTTGTGGTTGTCATTCAGGCCCACATTAATATGTCATCCCGACCGGAGCGAAGGGATCTTGGGGTTTGGCGGTACAAGCAGGATTTCTCGACTTCGCTCGAAATGACAGAGCACTAAGCTCTAAATGACAACCTTATATTTACTGCCAATAAAAAAGAGACGAGCGCGCGCTCGTCTCTTTTCATGTTTTTGTTTTTCCGAAGACTCTCGCAGATTCTAAAATTAGAAAGTGAAGAGCAGGCGGGACCAGAGAAGGTTGTTGTCATAATCGCCTACTTTAGCTTCAAAATCATAGTAGGAAACTGCAGCTACAATGTTCTTGGCAAGTGCGTAATCAACACCTACTTCATAACCTTTAACGCCACCTTTGAAAGCAGCATCTCCGCCTTTAATATCGCCATACAATTCAGAAGTATGGTCAATGATAGTAGCAGCAGATTGGTCATAGTAGCTACCATAGAAGCCCCAAGTATTAGCTTTAGCAGCTTTAGCGCCTTTGTATTTCAAAGTAACAGCATAACCATCATCTTCTTGACCAGTAGCCAACTCGTCAGAAGCTTTCATGTATTCACCGTATAAGTTAGTGTTTTTATCAAAATTGTAGCCAAGACCAACGGTATAGATGTCACGATCTGTTACATCGGTAACTGCGTTAGTGTTGTCTACGCCATAGTAAGCAGCACGCATTTCCAAGTCTTTAGTAATTCCATAAGAAAGAGCTAATCCGTAAACATCATTGTCAGAAGCAGACTGAGTCTTAACATTATCACTAGTGAAACGGCCGTAGAAAGCAGTTCCTTTCAGCACTTTGCCGAAATCAACTTTGACAGCATCGCCAGCTGTCAAATCAGCAACATAGCCTGCGCCTACTTTGAAGTATTGACGGCCAGCAGTAACTTTTACGCCGCTGCCAAGGTTGCCAGTTACGAAAGCACGTTTGAACTCTGTTTTAGCATCATCTTCGCCATTAGTATTAAAAACTTGTGTGTTTTGCAACATTGCGCCATCGTTCCAGTCGTCATTGATAGCGCCACTTACAAATAAACGTGTACGACCTTCAGCTTTATAACTGCCCTTATCATAATCTTTGTAGCCGGTACGGAATTCGCCGGTGATTTTTACATTGTCAGCTTTTTTCTCGAGTTTAGCAACGCGAACGCCGAGGTTGTCGAGTTCGTCAGCGAATTCAGCCATCAGTTTGTCGTCTGCGCCGATTGCGCCTTTAGCGTAAGCTTTAGCAACGATTTGAGCCATTTCGTAACGAGTCATCAGGTTGTCACCTTTGAAAGTGCCATCTGGGTAACCGTCAACGATGCCGGCAGCAGCCAATTTGGATACGGAAGCGTATGCCCAGTGGCCTGCTGGCAAATCAGAGAATGGGTTTGCAGCAAAAGCGGTAGCGGAAACGCCAAGAGCCATTGCCATTGCGAGTACTAAAGATTTTTTCATAATACTTTTCCCCCTTAGGAAATTTTATTTTTATAAAATCCCTCCGGGCAGTCTTTCTTCTCATTCATCAGTTAAACATCCGAGTTGCCTTGTTTCCTCGACATCGCGCTGAATGCTTCGAAAATCAACCTGTCCTTCCGGATATTATAAACAAATAATGCAGTAAATCTGAAAACCTGTACTAAGTTCATACTATACCAAATTTCATATTTTGGCAAGTAGTATGCTTCCACATACTTACAGATGGATATATTCGCTTTTTTTTGCAAAACTCCTTCTTTTGCAAAAAAATATTTTATTTTTCTTTCAATTCTGCCTATTTTGTCATACCGAACCACATTAGCACGTCATCCCGACCGCAGCGGAGGGATCTTGGGTTTGCGGGTACAGGCAGGATTTCTCGACTTCGCTCGAAATGACAAAAAACAACCGGGAAATCAATCAATGGTTGAAGAAGCGACGGGAGTTAAGTTTGAACCAATCGACTGCAAGCGCTTGCGCACAGCACAAAGATTGATATTTCAAACTTATGCAGTAGAAGCACCCGATTAGGACGCTTCTACTACCTTCCTCTTATTTAACGCGTGTGGAATGGTCCAGAGGAACTCTTTAAACATTGATGATGCCTCTTCCAAACCAAGATTTCTCGACTGCGCTCGAAATGACATGGTAGAACACTCGAAATGACAAAAGTAGTAGGCTCGAAATGAAATCGATTAGGCACACCGACAGAGACTATTTTGTCATACCTATCTCAGCAAGGTACCTTCGCGCCAGCACGATTGCTGCGTAGGCATCGAGAGGAACCGGCGGTGAAAGCAGGCCAAGAGGGGTTAATCTGCGCCAGCCCTGCGGCGGATTGAGCTCCCAGTAGAGCTCTCTCGCTTCTTCCGTGCTGTACGCTTCATCACATGTGACAATTCGCACAGCCGGCAGGATTGCTGTCAGACGCTGCTTTAGCTTCACGCCGGTGGTGCCGTTGCCGATAACGCAGACTTCAGGCGCTGTCCCCTGCAGAAAGTGTCTCAACCCCTCAGCAAAATCATTCATCCACAAAATTTCCATCCTGATAATCTTACCGTCAGTATCAAGCAAGGCTGCCCCGGTCTTGCTGCTGCCGGGATCAATGCCCAAAATATATTTCTTATTCATTGCGATGCACTTCCAGACGAAGAAGTACGGGTCCGGCAACGTTGATATCTTGTTTGGCATAGGCTGTCAAAACAAGATTGCCGCCAAGGTCGCGCATCCTGTTCGATATTTCAATCATGGAAGCAGCATCAATATTGCCGACTTTTCCTGTCAGCGGATCAGGCATCACGCCTGCCGCCACAGCAGCCTTATTTACTTCGCTGAGGAAATACATCAGAGAAGAATTAATATTGCGTCCATCGCCTGCAACCGTAATATTTTGGCTCAAAATCTGTTGTCCGTCTTCATAGACAACCTTATTGGCAGCTATTTCCAGACGGCTGACTGCCATTTCACCGGAAATGATGTTGCCGGCCGCACAGATACGTACATACATGGTGCCTTTCGAAGCTGACAGCAGCTGTTTAGCTTCCTGTACCATGGAAGCAGGTAGCCAGAGAGCCTGAACATCTTTTGTCTTAACCTCCATACGTGCCAGGATTGCCTGATTGGCAGCAGCCAAAAAAGTATCCATTTGTTTGTCGTTCTCTTCCTCGCTCAAACCCGTATGCAAAATGCCGGAATAGAGAACTTCACCCGCGCGAAAAACAACGTCACCTTCACGAATCGCAATCAGACCTGCTTTTAAACGAGCGGTAGCGTCTTCAAGTTCTTTTATTTCCGCATTGAGTTTCTCACGGGATGCTTCTAGTGCCGTCACTTCAGCCTTCGTAGCAGCCAGATCATTGCCTGCCTGTGCATACCGTTCCTGCAATTCAAGCAGCTGTGCATTAATCGCATCGCGCTCCCGCTGCATTTCCTCCAGGCTTGAGGTTGTTTCTTTAATCTGGTTGTCCAAAGAAGCTATCAGCTTGTTTTTATCCGCCAATTCCTGCTGAGCAGTAAGTTTATCGTTGTTCAGCGTAATTAAATCCGCTTTCAGTTTTTCCATACCAAAAAGAGCCGTTTTGACGTCTTTGGAAGCAACAGCGAGCACGCCCAAGGTCATAGCGGCGATAAGAATGCCGGTAACAACGGTCATCAGGACGGACGTATGGTAAGGACGCAGACCGAAGACAGAAAGGCGCTTCTTGCCAATCTTACTGCCCAGTTTATCTCCAATAAAGGCTATTGCGCCACCCATGATTGCCAGTACCAATATCAACGCTAATCCGAACATTCGCTCATCGTCTCCCGTTTATCAAAACTACTGAATATTTTTACTACTAATTGTTGCTATATTTACGTTGAAACCCTAGATCTATCGAGTGCGCTAAACCTAAGATTTCTCGACTTCGCTCGAAATGACAGAAGCACTTCGCTCGGAATGACAGAAGAATTGCGCTCGAAATGACAGAAAACATGGTGTCACCACGGCCAACCTTAAGACGTCATCCCGACCTTAGCGGAGGGATCTAAAGGGTTTTGACATAAACCCTAGATTTCTCGACTTCGCTCGAAATGACAGAAAACAACTGGGAAATCAATCAATGATTAAAGAAGCGACGGGACTCATATACATCAGCGTTCGGCCGAATTTACTTCGGACGCTTAACGCGTGTGGAATGGTCCAGAGGAACTCTTTAAACATTGATGATGCCTCTTCCAAACCAAGATTTCTCGACTGCGCTCGAAATGACACCCTAAAGAATCGTCTTGTCGAAACTTACTCGTTTTTCTTGCGCATCAGCCAAACGCCGGCTATCAAACAAAGTAGATTCGGTATGATTGCTGCCAGTAAAGGATGCAGCACCCCGCCTTTGCCCAGACCTGCCATAAAGGTCATAACCGAGTAATAGATAAAGATAAGAATAATGCTGATGCCAAGGCCAATCGATGAGCTTGCTCTCTGCGGCTGCATGCCAAGCGGCACACCAATCAGCACGAAGAAGAAACTAGCCATCGGTATGGAAAAACGCATATAAACTTCCATCCAATATTTCCCCGTCGGCAGATATTGTTTTTCTAAAATTTTTATGTATTGCTTCAATTCGCCAAGCGTCATTTCATCTGGACCTTTCTGGTCAAGCGAAATCTCTCGCGGCGATGCCGCTACCGGCAGTATCTGTTCGTCAAAAGTCATTGTCTGCTGTACGCCTTCACCGGAAACAGACAAAATTGTGCCATCCTGCATATGCCATGCGCCGTTACGCCAATCGGCTGTTTTTGCCTTCTGAATCCGTTTCAGCTCACCATTTTCGAATTCCTCGATGGTGATGTCCTTCATGATGCCCGTTTGCTCATCAAAGCTTCTGGCATAAGTCAGCCGTTCGAGATTAGAGCCGCTGAGGCTTTTGATTACGACGTGGTCCTGAGATTTTGGCTTGGTATCTCTTTTGATTTCATTGTTCAAAATGTGGGTATATTGAGCTTTCGAAGCAGGCACCACTTTTTCCGCCCAAATAACGGAAAACAAGCTGACCAAAAAGCCCACAATCAAAACAGGCGCTGCCAACCGGTAAAAGCTGATGCCCCCTGATTTCATCGCTGTTATCTCGCTGCTGCCGGACAAGCGTCCAAAAGATAAAAGCGCGGCTAAAAGCATCGACATCGGGAAGGTATAGTTAATAATTTCCGGCAGACCGCAAAGGAACAATCGGAAAAGCATATCAGCGGAAGCACCATATTTCGTCATGTATTCTGTCAGACGAAAGAGCAGGGAGCTGGCAATAAAAATGCTCGAAAAAGATGCCACGCCGAAGAAGAAAGGACCCATTAATTCTTTTAAGATATATTTATCAAGTATACGCATTTATTCATTCCTCACAGCGTGAATTTCTCACCCAAATAGAATTTACGGGCTTGTTCGTCATTGGCAATAGCAAGACTGTCACCGGATATCAAAATCTCTCCGTTATTAAGTATATAAGCTTTGTCGACAATACTCAAGGTTTCACGAACATTATGATCGGTAATCAACACTCCGATGCCCCGCTCTGCCAAGTGCGCGATCATCGCCTGGATATCGGCAACGGCAATCGGATCGATACCGGCAAACGGCTCGTCAAGGAGAATAAAAGAAGGATCGGTAGCCAGTGCACGCGCA
>JBOFWD010000081.1:0-11793 GCA_051653445.1 Acidaminococcaceae bacterium
AGGAGTCTGTTGCCAAAGAAGCCTTGGTAATACCCAGAAGTACAGGGTGTCCTTCTGCAACCTCTTTGTCTTGATCGATCATGTCCATGTTCTGTGCATCAAACTCAGAAACATCTACAGTTTCACCCGGCAGCAAAGCAGTATCGCCTGACTCATCAATTCGTATCTTACGCATCATCTGACGTACTACAACTTCAATGTGCTTGTCGTTGATTTCAACGCCCTGTGATTTATAAACGCCCAGAACCTGCTGTACAAGATAACGCTGCGTAGCCCTTACGCCACTGATACGCAAGATATCATGTGGGTTGAGCGACCCTTCTGTCAGTCTGTCACCGATATTGATAATATCACCTTCGACAACATGAATCTTCGCTCCGTAAGGAATTGTATAGCTTTCTTCTTCGCCAGTGTCCTGAACAATTATGACGCGACGTACACCATCTTTTTCGGCAAAACGAACGCGGCCTGCATGCTCACTTAGGATACCAGGATGTTTAGGCTTACGAGCTTCGAACAACTCTTCAACACGCGGCAAACCTTGTGTGATATCATCGCCGGCAACGCCGCCTGTATGGAATGTACGCATTGTGAGCTGAGTACCAGGTTCACCGATTGATTGAGCAGCAATTGTACCAACTGCCTCACCAACATCAACAATTTTGCCTGTAGCCAAATTACGTCCATAACATTTACGACAAACGCCGAATCTGGATTTACAATTCAATACAGAACGAATTTTTACTTTTGTTCTTAATTCTGCAATCTTATCGGCAATGTCATCTGTAATATAGTCATTAATGTGGTAAATAATTTTGCCTTTATCATTTTCAATGTCCTCAGCTAAGTGACGACCAACAATACGATCACGCAAAGATTCAATAACTGTCTGGTTGTTCTTACCTTCTGTTATAGCTGCCATTTCAATACCTTCAATAGTATTGTTACGGACCTTGACTTCGCGAACATCGCCACTTGCAAGAATAGCATCTATTGTAGCTTCCTCAAGCAATACGCCTTCTTTTGCCAGAACGCTGCCATCTGAAGTAACAACATTTTCTGCCAGCGGTTTGTTCAGGAAGTGATGCATCATATGTTCCTTGAAGACTTCGTGGACTCTTTCCTCACTGACATTAATCTGCATGCTTTCTGTAGCTTCGCCATCAAAATCATCTCTTGCATAAAGTGTAATATTCATAACTTTAGCAGCATTGATTTTATTCAGAATGTCTTCTCTGATGACGGTATCAGCTTCAACAAGCAACTCGCCTGTAACAGGATGGAATACGCTGGCTGCCAGATTGCGGCCAATAACCAATTCTTTCAACTTGTTCTGACTTGCTCCAATAGTAGCCTTGCAAAGACGACTGCGTTCTTTGACAAGATTCATGCCAACAACATCACAGTCATCTTCACGAACAATTACATCCTGTGCAACGTCAACCAAACGACGGGTCAGATAACCGGAGTCTGCTGTACGCAGCGCTGTATCGGCCAAACCTTTACGTGCGCCGTGAGTTGAAATAAAGTATTCCAAAACTGTCAGACCTTCACGGAAGTTTGCTTTAATCGGACGGTCGATAATGCGTCCTGATGGGTCAGCCATCAAACCACGCATACCAGCAAGTTGTCGAATCTGCTGCACATTACCACGGGCACCGGAAGAAGCCATCATATAAACTGAGTTGAACGGATCAAGTGTATCCTTCATCAAAGCATCAGTTACGTCGTCAGTTGCCTTCGTCCATAAATCAATAACTTTACGATATCTCTCGTCTTCTGACATCAAGCCACGACGGAACATCGTTTCTGTTCTATCAACCTGTTTTTCAGCGGCAGCAAGAATTGTTGCCTTCTCAGCAGGTATCTTGATATCAGACACTGCAATGGAGATACCGGCTTTACAAGCATTATCGTAACCAAGCGTCTTGACTTTATCGAGAATCTCAGCTGTACGCAGATTGCCAAACAGCTTATGAGCCCTAGCAACCATGCGTCCGAGCTCTTTCTTGTCGGCCAGCTTGCCTAAGCTCCAACCCTCTTTAGTTTTGGAGAAGTAGCGTAATTCAAGCGGCAGCTCTTCGTTGAAGATAGCATTGCCTACAGAAGTAGTTACCAGGCTGAAACCTTCGTTTGATTTTTCAGGATAAATTTCAGCATTTGGGAAATAGACTTTAATACGTGCCTGTAAGTCAACAACGCCGTGGAAATAAGCCAGAAGAGCTTCATCAACGCTGCTGAAACGCATGCCTTCGCCTTTAGCATTTTCTTTGAAAATAGTCAGGTAGTAAGCACCCAATACCATATCCTGCGTCGGTACGGCTACAGGCTTACCATCCTTCGGAGCCAAAATGTTATTGACTGACAGCATCAACATACGTGCTTCTGCCTGTGCTTCTGCAGAGAGCGGCAAATGGACAGCCATTTGGTCACCGTCAAAGTCAGCGTTGTATGCAGTACATACCAAAGGATGCAGCTTAATTGCGCGCCCTTCTGACAAAATAGGTTCAAATGCTTGAATACCAAGTCTATGCAGGGTCGGGGCACGGTTCAGAAGCACAGGATGTTCTTTGATTACGTCTTCCAAAACATCCCATACAGCTGCATTTGCACGCTCAACCATACGTTTTGCACTCTTAATATTATTGGCCTGACCACTATTGACCAGACGCTTCATAACGAATGGTTTGAAGAGCTCAAGAGCCATTTCTTTAGGAAGGCCGCATTGATGCATTTTGAGCTCCGGACCAACAACGATAACCGAACGGCCCGAATAGTCAACACGTTTACCCAACAGGTTCTGACGGAAACGACCTTGTTTACCTTTAAGCATATCTGATAAAGATTTTAGAGGACGATTGCCGGGACCGGTTACAGGGCGACCATGTCTGCCATTATCAATTAAAGCATCTACTGCTTCCTGCAGCATTCTTTTTTCATTACGAACTATAATATCCGGAGCGGAAAGCTCAAGCAGTCTTTTCAAGCGATTATTACGGTTAATAACCCTGCGATAAAGGTCATTCAAATCCGAAGTAGCAAATCTACCGCCATCAAGCTGTACCATAGGTCTTAGTTCCGGTGGAATTACCGGTACAACATCAAGAATCATCCAATCAGGATGATTTCCTGATTTTAAGAAAGCTTCACAGACTTCAAGACGACGAACAATGTTACGACGTTTTTGAGTGCTGGTTTCTACTTTCAATTCAGCACGCAGCTGAGTAGAAAGGGACTCCAGGTCTATTTCCATCAACAGCTGTTTAATCGCATCGGCACCCATGCCAACAGTAAAATGGTTGCCATATTTGTCATAATTCTCGATATACTCTGCCTCAGTCAAAAGTTGTTTTTTGGAAAGAGGAGTATCACCAGGATCAAGCACAATATAATTGGCAAAGTAAAGCACTTTCTCCAAAGATCGTTGTCCAATATCAAGAATGGAGCCCATACGGCTTGGAATTCCCTTAAAGTACCAGATGTGTGATACAGGAGCCGCAAGTTCAATATGACCCATACGGTCACGACGAACTTTAGAGCGTGTTACTTCTACTCCGCATTTATCACAAATAATACCTTTGTAACGAATTCTCTTGTATTTACCGCAATGACATTCCCAGTCTTTAGTTGGTCCAAAGATTTTTTCACAAAACAAACCATCGCGTTCAGGTTTTAAAGTTCTGTAGTTGATTGTTTCAGGTTTGCGCACTTCACCATAGGACCAGCCTCTGATCTGTTCAGGTGAAGCCAGACCGATACGCATTGAGTCAAAATTATTTACATCCAACAAGAATCGATCGCTCCCTTCTACTCAAAATCATCTTTGGAACCATCATTATCTTCGGTGATCCCATTGAAGTCTTCTTTATCATCATAATTATCGAGACTGATATTACCAACATCAGCAATCAAATCAAGGTCTTTGTGCGCTTCACCCGTTTCAGCAAAATCTTCATTATTCGTTTCAGCAGGAGCAGCAGCAGGTATCTCACCAACCAGATTCAAATCAAGTTCACGAGCTGTTTCAGCAATATCTTCGTCATTGTCGCGCATAGAAATCTCTTCTTCGTCCTCGTTAAGAACTTTGATATCGAGACCGATGCTCTGGAGTTCTTTAACAAGTACTTTAAAGGATTCAGGTACGCCAGGTTCAGGAATGTTTTCACCCTTAACGATGGCCTCATAAGTCTTTACACGACCCACGACATCATCAGACTTAACGGTTATGATTTCCTGCAAGGTATAAGCGGCACCATATGCTTCAAGTGCCCAAACTTCCATTTCACCAAACCTTTGTCCACCAAACTGTGCTTTACCGCCAAGAGGCTGTTGCGTAACCAAAGAGTACGGGCCTGTCGAACGTGCATGAATTTTATCATCGACAAGATGATGCAGTTTCAGCATGTAAACGCAGCCTACGGTAACCTTGTTATCAAAAGGTTCGCCGGTACGGCCATCATAAAGGACAGTCTTACCGCTAGGATCAACTTCCGCCAAGGCCAAAGTGTCTTTCAAATCTTGTTCATGCGCACCGTCGAATACCGGAACTGCCATTTTAACAGCATGTTCGATAACTTCAGGCATGTCATATTTATCAACATCGTAATCATAATGTTTTAATTGTTCGCTAAGGCCAGCTTCACCGGCTTCGATTCTCAGGCCTAAGGCACAAGCCGCCCAACCTAGGTGTGTCTCCAGAATCTGTCCGATATTCATACGGCTCGGTACACCGAGCGGATTAAGAAGGACCTGGACCGGTTGACCATTTGGAAGAAAAGGCATATCTTCACGCGGCATAATGCGGGAGACAACACCCTTGTTACCGTGACGACCTGCCATCTTATCGCCTTCAGAAATCTTACGTTTCTGAGCGATGTGGACACGTACTTGCTCGTTAACACCAGGTGGCAGTTCATCGCCGTTTTCGCGGGTGAACACTTTCACACTTACAATTTTACCGGCTTCGCCATGCGGAACACGCAGAGAACTATCACGTACTTCACGTGCTTTTTCACCGAAGATGGCACGTAACAGACGTTCTTCAGCAGTAAGTTCGGTTTCACCTTTTGGTGTAACTTTACCAACAAGGATATCGCCGGGACGAACTTCAGCACCGATACGGATTATACCGCGTTCATCAAGATCCTTCAGTGCTTCTTCAGCAACGTTAGGAATATCGCGGGTAATTTCTTCGGCACCAAGTTTAGTGTCGCGTGCGTCACAATCGTATTCCTCAATATGAATAGAAGTGAAAACATCAGCCTTAACCAGGTCTTCACTAAGCAAAATAGCATCCTCGTAGTTATAGCCTTCCCAAGGCATATAAGCAACGATAACATTGTGTCCAAGCGCGAGTTCACCATGATCGGTAGCAGGACCATCAGCCAATACCTGTCCTTCGACAACAGCTTCACCTTTTTTAACTATTGGTCTTTGGTTAACACAGGTTCCCTGATTAGAACGTTTGAATTTTAAAAGCTTGTAAACATCAATTCCCTTTATGCTTTGAACACGTATTTCATCAGCAGCCACGCGAATGACTGTGCCGGCATTTTTTGCAAGAATACATACGCCCGAATCCACGGCAACTTTGTATTCCATACCAGTACCGACAACAGGAGATTGAGTGCAAAGGAGCGGCACTGCCTGACGCTGCATGTTCGCGCCCATCAAAGCACGGTTAGCATCATCATTCTCCAGGAACGGAATCAAAGCAGTTGCAATAGAAACAACCTGTTTTGGCGAAACGTCCATATAGTCAGCTTGTTCAGCAGGAATCGAAAGAACTTCGTTCAAATAACGAGCTGTTACGCGTTCGTCAAGGAAAGTACCATCTTCAGCTAATGGTTCATTGGCCTGAGCAATAATGTACTCATCCTCTTCGTCTGCAGTAAGGTAAACAATTTCATCAGTTACTTTACGGTTTTTCTTATCAACTTTACGATATGGAGTTTCCATAAAACCGAAACGATTAATAATCGCAAACGTAGAAAGAGAACCGATAAGACCGATGTTCGGACCTTCAGGAGTTTCAATCGGACACATGCGTCCATAGTGGGAGTGATGAACGTCGCGGACTTCATAGCCTGCGCGCTCACGGCTGAGACCACCAGGTCCAAGTGCTGACAATCTGCGTTTATGAGTAAGTTCTGCCAAAGGATTGTTCTGGTCCATAAATTGCGATAACTGGCTTGAACCAAAGAATTCTTTAATTGAAGCAACAACCGGACGGATGTTGATTAAAGCCTGAGGAGTAATAACTTCAATATCCTGAATTGTCATTCTTTCCTTAACAACACGTTCCATACGGGCAAGACCGATGCGGAACTGGTTTTGCAGTAATTCGCCAACACTGCGAACACGGCGGTTACCAAGATGGTCGATGTCGTCAGGATTGCCTAGTCCATCCATCAGGTTCAATAAATACCCAAACGAAGCAAGAATGTCTTCTGCAGTTACTGTCCGGTGTTTTTCCGGAATATCGGCGGTAAACATCAGCTTCATCAATTGACCTTTCAGGTCAATCATAGCTGAATGCAATGCGCCATCACTATAAATACCGCTTTGTTCTATTATATCGATAGCTTCTTCACCGATTTTCACACCGGCTTCCAGAATAATTTCACCTGTTGAAGCATCTACAATAGGTTCTGCCAACGTTTTGTCTAAAAGACGTCTGCGCCAGCCAAGTTTTTTGTTAAGTTTATAGCGTCCTACATTAGCCAAATCATAACGTTTGGAATCAAAAAAGGTATTCTCAATAAGTTGACGTGCATTTTCTGCTGTCGGCGGTTCGCCCGGGCGCAGTTTTTTATAAATTTCGATAAGAGCTTCTTCTGTGCCTGTTGTCGTATCTTTTTCCAATGTTGCCAAAACAGAACGATGGCTATTGAAAGCTTGAATAATCTCTTCATTTGTAGAAAGTCCTAATGCACGCAAAAGCACCGTAGCAGGTAATTTTCTGGTACGGTCTACACGAGCATAAATAATATCATTAATATCAGTTTCGTATTCTATCCAAGCTCCGCGATTCGGAATAACTGTTGTTCCATAAATCTTCTTGCCGCTTGGATCCATTGTTGCGCTATAGTAAACACCCGGTGATCTGACGAGCTGGCTTACTATAACACGTTCGGCACCATTAATAACAAAGGTACCTGTTTCGGTCATGAGAGGAAAATCTCCCATAAAAACTTTAGATTCTTTAATTTCGCCTGTTTCTTTGTATAAAAGTCTAACATTGACATTTAAAGGTGCGGAATAACTTGCATCACGCTCCTTGCACTCTTCAACATTATACTTTGCCTCGCCCAAGGAAAAGCCTTCAAAGGATAGTTCCAAATTACCTGTAAAATCTTTGATTGGTGAAATATCTTTGAATATTTCACATAAACCTTCGCGCATGAACCACTCATACGACTTTTTCTGGAGGTCAATCAAATGAGGCATTTTAAGGACTTCTACAATCCTCGCATAGCTATACCGAGTCCTATTTCCAACTGGAACCGGTTTAAACATTTATTCCCTCACCCCTTTAAAAAATTTTCAGGCAGAAACGAATAAGCGTGCTTCAAAAAACGTAAAAATAGCAAGGCTCTTATCCTATCATTGTAAGGACCTTGCTTATTATTCGACGAGTATCGACACACTCCATCTCCCCTATATGAACTAAACACGATACCCAACCACTGAGTCCTCGCGCCATTTATTTATTACACAAACCTAGCTCATTGTAGAACAGTATTTTATCACTTTGTTGCTTTCCTGTCAACATTTTTCTAAATAAAAAAAGAACCCTCAAAGAGGGTTCTTTCAAAATAATCTTAGATTATTTTACTTCAACAGTTGCGCCAGCTTCTTCAAGTTTAGCTTTCAGAGCATCAGCATCAGCTTTGGAAACTTTTTCTTTTACTGCTTTTGGAGCGCCGTCAACAAGCTCTTTAGCTTCTTTCAAGCCAAGGCCAGTTACTTCGCGTACAACTTTGATAACGTTGATCTTGCCAGCACCAGCAGAAGCAAGGATTACGTCGAATTCAGTTTTTTCTTCAGCTGCAGCTGCTGCTGCAGGAGCTGCTGCTGCTGCTGCTACTGGAGCTGCTGCAGAAACGCCGAATTTTTCTTCAAGAGCTTTCACCAATTCGGAAAGTTCGAGTACTGTCATTGATTCAATGGCTTCCATAATTTGTTCTTTAGTCATAATATATACCTCCAAAAATTTCTTATTTTATTTGTTGGGATTAACCCCTAACTAGCTTGCATTAAATCTTTTATGCGGATTCTTTTTCTTTGCGAACTGCGTCCAGAACGTAGACGAAATTGCGGATGGTTCCTTGCAACACATTTGCCAATCCGGAAATTGGGGACATCATGCTGCCAAGCATTTTTGCAAGCAATACTTCGCGTGAAGGCAAGCTTGCAAGTGCTTTAATATCTTCAACACTTATTACTTTACCATCAAGAACGCCTACTTTAATGGTCATGGTCTTGTTATCTTTAGCAAAATCCATAAGGATTTTTGCTACTGCAACAGGATCTTCCGGAGAAGAAGCAATTGCGGTATTTTTTTCAAGATAGCTGTCCAATCCTTCAATACCGGCTTCCTGAGCAGCAATGCGAATAAAAGTGTTCTTCACAACGCTGTATTTGATGCCGGCTTGACGCATAGCGCGTCTCAGTTTAGTATCCTGTGCTACGGTCAAACCGCAGTAGTCAACTAAAATAGTGCATTTAGAGTTCGTTAATAGTTCCTTAACCTCAGCAATTTTTGCTACTTTTTCAGGTCTAATAACTGCCATACAATACACCTCCTTGTTAGAATATTATCAATCAAAAAGACCTCTCGGCGCGCAGCCAGAGGTCGTAAGTTTATAATCTATACGTCTCCAGCCTCGGCAGGCGATTTTCATCTTTATGCAGCTTGCTGCACCCGCTGTCTATGGCCCGATAATCTTTTTCGATATGATTTAATAATTATTGTTAAGCTTCTTATTTATTGTTGGAAGCTTTCAATACATCAACAGGTACGCCAGGTCCCATTGTCGTAGACAAAGTTACAGACTTGATGTACTGTCCTTTTGCACCAGATGGTTTAACTTTAATCAAAGTTTCAACCAAAGTAATATAGTTTTCCAAAAGTTGCTCCTCAGTAAAGGAAACTTTACCGATAGAAGTTTGTACATTACCAGCTTTATCGGTACGATACTCGATCTTACCAGCTTTAATTTCGTTGACTGCACGAGCAACATCCATAGTTACTGTGCCAACTTTCGGGTTAGGCATCAAGCCTTTTGGTCCCAAAACCTTACCTAAACGACCGACAAGACCCATCATGTCAGGTGTTGCAACTGCAACATCGAAATCAGTCCAGCCGCCTTGAATTTTAGCAACAAGCTCTTCAGCACCGACAAAATCAGCACCAGCAGCTTCAGCTTCTTGAATTTTAGCACCTTTAGCAAATACCAAAACGGTCTTGCTTTTACCAGTACCATGAGGAAGTACAAGAGCACCACGCACTTGTTGATCAGCATATTTAGGGTTAACGCCCAATCTTACTGCTACTTCTACAGAGCTGTTGAATTTCGTTACCGAAGTTTTCTTTACAAGCTCTACGGCTTCCTTTGGAGAGTAAACTTTAGCAGCATCAATTAATTTAGCTGCTTCTTGGTATTTTTTACCAGTTTTTGCCATCTTAAATCCTCCTTGTGGTCAAACGGCCAAAGGCCTCCCACTTAATGTGTCGAGTAATTAGTCGACGATGGTGATACCCATGCTGCGGGCAGTACCTTCAATCATTTTCATAGCAGCATCAACATCAGCAGCATTAAGGTCTTCCATTTTGCTTTCAGCAATTTCACGGACTTTATCGCGGCCAAGTTTAGCAACTTTTTTCTTGTTTGGTTCGCCAGATGCTTTTTCAAGTCCTGCAGCTTTTTTCAAAAGTACTGCAGCCGGCGGCGTTTTTGTTATGAAAGTAAAGGAACGATCCTCAAATACGGTGATTTCTACCGGAATGATGAGGCCAGCTTGTTTAGCTGTACGTTCATTAAAGTCTTTAACAAAAGCCATGATATTAACACCAGCTTGACCAAGAGCAGGACCAACCGGTGGAGCCGGTGTAGCTTTGCCAGCAGGAACCTGTAATTTTACCATTTTTATTACTTTTTTCGGCATTTATTTACACCTCCTTATTATTCTGTTTCTTCTACTTGTGTAAAATCAATTTCAACAGGCGTTTCACGTCCGAACATTTCAACTAAAACTTTCAGTTTTCCACGTTCTTCGTTGATTTCAGCGACTCTGCCGATGCAGCCCATGAAAGGACCGGCATTGAGGCGCACCAACTGTTGTAACTTAATATCAATTTTAGGATGCTTATGCGCAATTCCCATATGCCCCAGTATTCTTACTACCTCTGCATCAGTGAGAGGAATCGGTTTTGAACCTGAGCCAACAAACCCAGTTACACCGGGAGTATTGCGAACAGCATACCAAGAACGATCATTTACAATCATCTCCACCAGGACATAACCCGGAAAGACTTTCTTGGAAGTGACCTTTTTCTTGCCGTCTTTGACCTCAATTTCATCCTCCATAGGAACCAGGACGTTGAAAATTTCATTTTCCATACCCAGGGAATGAATCTTGCGTTCCAAATTGGCAGTTACTTTATTCTCATATCCGGAATAGGTATGAATAACATACCAGCGTTTTTCTGATTCCATAAACAGCGGGAAAGAATAGCCTCTCCCTACCTCCTTGAGTCTTAGCCTTTCAACAACCAACGGAAAGCGACACTGAAGAAGGAATCAATGACCCAAATCAACGTTGCAATCATGAAAACCGTGAGAAAAACAACGACAGTGTATGCAATCAACTGTTTTTTCGTAGGCCAAGTTACTTTTTTTAGTTCAACCTTAACTTCACGCAAAAAAAGAGACACTCCATTGAGTTTTTTCACGTTTGTCATGTCCGAAACGGCCATCTTTTCACATCCTTGCCTAGTAGCTAATAATAACACAGCCCGCCAGAAATAAAAAAATTATTTTGTTTCTTTATGCAAAGTGTGTTTTTTGCAGAATTTGCAATATTTATTAAGCTCAATACGATCAGGATCGTTTTTCTTATTCTTATTTGTCTGGTAATTACGTTGTTTGCACTCTGTGCAAGCTAGAGTAATACCATTACGTGCTCCAGCCTTAGCCATTATTTCACACCTCTCTTACCGCTAAAAATCTACTACCCTAAAATTGTCGCTAATATAGCGTAACATAGCTGACACTTTATGTCAACAACTGTTTGTCTAAAAATCATAAGGCCGGTCTGATGACGACCGGCCTTTTTTTCCAACATTTTTGGCTGGTGATTATTTCTCTTCGATAGCAGCAACAACGCCTGCGCCAACAGTACGGCCGCCTTCGCGGATAGCGAAACGCAGACCTGGCTCGATAGCGATCGGAGTTATCAGTTCTACTTCCATAGTGATGTTATCGCCAGGCATTACCATCTCTACGCCTTCTGGCAACTCAGCTACGCCGGTTACGTCAGTTGTGCGGAAATAGAATTGTGGACGATAGCCGTTGAAGAATGGAGTGTGACGTCCGCCTTCTTCTTTGGTCAGTACATATACTTCTGCTTTGAATTTTGTGTGTGGGTGAATGCTGTTTGGTTTAGCAAGTACTTGACCGCGTTGGATGTCTTTACGGTCAACACCACGGAGCAGACAGCCGATGTTGTCGCCTGCTACTGCTTGGTCCATCAATTTGCGGAACATTTCTACGCCGGTTACTACTGTAG
>JBOFWD010000082.1:0-7610 GCA_051653445.1 Acidaminococcaceae bacterium
CATGTTCGTCACTTGGATGCTGGTTCTTGTAATGCCTGTGATTTTGAGATGGGTGCACTCGCAAATCCTATTTATGATTTGCACCGTTTTGGTATTTCGTTCGTGGCATCGCCCCGACATGCTGATGTTGTTATGGTAACAGGAGTAGTTACACGTAATTTAGAAAACGCAGTTCGTATGACTTATGGAGCAATGGAAGAGCCTAAAATTGTAATTGCGGTAGGAGCCTGTGCAGCAGGCGGCGCGACCTACGGAAAATCTTATGCAATTGTTGGCGCGCTTAAAGAAGTTTTGCCTGTAGATATTTTTGTTCCTGGTTGTCCGCCACGACCGTCAGCGATGATTGTGGCACTATTGGCGGCCGCCGATTTATATTTGGAGAGAAGCAAACCGGCTACTCAAATATAAAAAATAAAGCCTATGCCTAAGGTGCGAAAGAATTTCAACCTAAATAAAAATTCTGCAGAAAAATTCAAACACAAACCTTTTAAATTATAGTTGTGCTTTTCTTAGCAACGTAGTATTATTTATGTTACAAACTGACGAAGCAGGAGGCCCTGAACATGATTGTTTATAGAAAAGCTACCTTTGATGATGCAGAACATATTCACAAATTATGTAATTATTATGCATCGATTGCTTTGATGCTGCCACGTTCCCGCAACAGTATTTATGAAAACTTGCGTGATTATATAGTAGCCGTTGAAGATGATAAAGTGTTAGGGTGCGGAGCCTTGCACTTTGTTTGGGATCGTTTGGCGGAAATACGGTCTTTAGCTATAGACGCTGAGCATAAAAAAAGAGGCATTGGTAAGAATATTGTAGAACTTTTAGAAAAAGAAGGCATCGAAAGAGGTGTCAAGATGTTCTTTGCCTTGACCTATCAGCCAGGCTTTTTCATGAAATGTGGTTATACTGAAACCGCAAAAGAAAGTTTGCCGCAAAAAGTCTGGAAGGAATGCGTTCATTGTCCACAGTATCCGTACTGCAATGAGCTTGCCTTTATTAAGAAAACTCCTGACTATGTGCCGCATGATAATTTTGTCTGAACCAAGTAAGCATAAACGAAAGTGGTGGTATCATTGTTACAAGACGCTATAGAGAAAAAGATTTGGGCTGTTGTTGGAGCTACAAATAATAAAGAGAAATTTGGTTGTAAAATTTATAATCGCCTGTTAAAAGCTGGCTATGAAGTTTATCCTGTCAATCCTGGTATTACGGAAATTGCCGGTGCCAAATGTTATCCGAGCGTTGAAGAACTGCCTGTGACGCCAGATGTTGTTAATGTGGTTGTACCACCTAAAATAGCAGTGGAAACAGTCAAAGCTGCTGCAGAAAAAGGAACTAAAATCGTCTGGCTGCAGCCGGGAGCGGACAAACCTGAGGTTGTTCAAGCTGCTAAAGACGCAGGACTTGAAGTTATAGAGGATTGTGTTTTAACCAAAATTTTTGCAAAAAAATAAAATTGAAACAGGGCGAACCAAAACGGTTTCGCTCTGTTTTTGCAATGGGGGTAAAAAATGTTAAGGATAGGATGTCATTTGTCAGCCGCCAAGGGCTATTATCGCATGGGAAAGGAAGCTTTAAGCATAAATGCCAATACTTTTCAGTTTTTTACCCGTAATCCGCGTGGTGGTAAAGCAAAGAAGGTAAACATTGAAGATATGAAGCTATTGATTGAACTGGCAGAAAGCAATAACTTTGCTGCATTAATGGCCCATGCTCCATATACGATGAATCCCTGTTCTGTCGCGCCAGATATAAGAGACTTCGCATTGCAGGTTATGCAGGAAGATTTGGCAACACTGGAAAATTTTCCTAACGTCTATTATGTTTTTCATCCAGGCAGCCACTCTGGACAGGGAGAGGAGCAAGGCATTGCTTTGATAGCAAAAATGTTGAATAAGGCTCTTGTTGATGGGCAAAAGACAACAGTTTTATTAGAAACCATGTCAGGTAAAGGCACTGAAATTGGAAAAACTTTTGAGGAACTGAATGCAATTATCCAACTATCGGAGAAGCAAGAAAGAATAGGGATATGTCTTGATACCTGCCATGTTTTTGACGGCGGGTATGATATTGTTAATAATTTAGAGGGTGTCTTGAAAGAATTTGATGATAAAATTGGCCTGCAATTTCTTAAAGCAGTACATTGCAATGACAGCTTAAACATTCTTGGCAGTCATAAGGACCGGCATGCGGGTATCGGTAAAGGTAAAATAGGAATTGATGCAATGTCAAGAATAATTAATCACCCGATCTTGAAAAAAGTACCGTTTTATTTAGAAACGCCGAATGATGTGCCGGGTTATGCAGAGGAAATAAGGTTGCTTAGAAATTTGTATATGGAATAGAAGGAGGTGTGCCATGCTTAATAAAGCATATTTTTATTCTCCGGTGGGGTGGTTGTCCATCGAGGATGATGGGGTGGCTTTAACCAAGATTAATTTTGAAAACCAAGTTTGCAGCGAGTGTGGCCAAATAAGTGAGATTGCCGGGATGGTTATTCAACAGCTGCAAGAATATTTCAGCGGCAGGCGCCGAGCTTTTTCGTTACCGCTGGCACTTTCGGGAACAAAATTCATGCAAGAGGTATGGCAGGCATTGCTTGATATTCCTTACGGAGAAGTAAGGTCTTACGGTGACATTGCAAAAACGATAGAAAAACCAAAAGCATGCAGAGCTGTAGGCATGGCCAATAACCGAAATCCTTTGCCGATAGTAATACCTTGCCACCGAGTTGTTGGCACTAATGGTAAATTAATTGGGTATGCCGGCGGTTTGCAGTGCAAGGATAAGCTTTTGAAACTGGAAAAAGAAAACAGCAAGTAACAACAAATATTTTGTAAAAAATTTTAATATACAGATTGCCTTGTGAAAAATTGCTTTCTGGTGTTTCAATAAAGCGTGATAACTTTTTGCAACAAGTTATCAAATAAAAAAACGGAGTTCATAATGAACTCCGTTGTCATCAAACCGTTGATCTAATTATTCACCGATTTTTTTGTTGATATCTTCAAGCAACGCATCTACATCTAGACCATGAGCACCAGCGCCTTGGCCGATTGTTTCATAATGTGCAGCCATGCAGCCGATACAGCCAAGACCATAATTTTGAAAAACTTCAATGATTTCAGGATATTGCTGTACAGCATCGATAATGCCAGTATCTTTAGTAACTTTTGCCATGATAAATCCTCCCCAATTGATGGTTTCGAGGCGGTATAGAATTGAAACCGGCCACGAACGTATGCTAAAATAGCATATAAGTTATTATGCGAACATCTGCTGATAATTATACCACAAGTATCTGTAAATGGTGTGAAAAATTTATGAAAGCCGGGAGACAAGATGTCTAAGAATTTTTTGGAAAGTTATAACAGGGTGAAAGAAAGCCTGAAAAATTATGATAATTTGGAAATCAAACTTTTGCCGGATGATACCAGTACGGCAGAATTAGCGGCTCAGGCATTAGGAACGGAGCCTGGTCAAATTGCGAAAACATTATGCTTTCTTGCCGATGATAAGCCAGTTTTAATAGTTGCTTGTGGCGATAAAAAGATTGATACTAAAAAATTTGGACGGCAGCTGGGAGTTAAAAAGATGAAAATGGCTGATGCGGAACGTGTTCTTGCGGTAACCGGTTTTGCACCGGGAGGCGTTTGCCCTTTTGCTTTGTTGAAACCAGTGCCAGTTTATCTTGACAGGAGTCTTTTTGATTACGATGTTACTTATATTGCGGCCGGCACTCCTTATTCAGCGCTGCCGATTGCTGCCGATCAATTAGCTGAAATTACTCGTGGCATATGGGTTGAAGTATCAAAATAATTTTTTTGACAAACTCGCAGATATGGATTATAATTCAATAAAGACCACCCCTGGGGTGGGGGAGCGAGGAGGGAATTAGTAATGGGTTTATTACATATCGAAAATAAAACAGTTTTTCAAAAAGAAGTCCTTGAGGCTGACAAATTAGCTTTGGTTGATTTTTGGGCACCTTGGTGTGGGCCATGCAGAATGATTGGGCCTGTAATAGAAGAATTGGCAGCTGAATATGCTGGTAAGGCTGTCATTGCCAAAATCAATGTTGATGATGTTGGTGACTTGGCAAGCGAATATGGTGTTATGAGTATACCAACCATTATTTATTTCAAAGGCGGCAAAGAGGTAAAACGTTTCGTAGGTTCAAGACCGAAAGCTGAACTGGTAAAAGAATTAGAAGCATTAAAATAGCATACTTGTTTTTTGTAAGAACAATCATTGATAACACTCCCTGACTGGTTTCATTATAATTTCAGTCGGGAGTGTTATATTATTTTAGTGCTTTATTTGCGTTGCTAAATGATGTATTATTTAATAGACAGTGATTGAGAGGTATTTATTTTATGAAGAAAAAAGTATCAATAGTTACGCCTGTTTTTAACGAAGAAGAAAATCTTTGCGAATTTTATACACGATTGACTAAAGTCATGTCTGGTTTAGATTATGACTATGATGTTATCTTTGTCGATGACGGATCGCGTGATGCGTCTGCAACAATTTTATATGATTTATCTCAAAATGATGAACACGTACAGGCTTTTTTGCTGTCTAGAAATTTTGGGCACCAAATGGCTTTGACGTGTGGTATTGACCACGCCGAAGGTGATGTGGTGATAACTATGGATGGTGATTTACAACATCCGCCGGAACTACTGCCGGAAATTCTTCATTTATGGGAAGATGGCTATGAAATTGTGCAAACCGTTAGAAAAGATACAAAAGATGCCTCTTATTTTAAAAAAATGACATCTTCCTGTTACTATAAATTAATAAATAAAATGTCAAAAGTGCGGATTACACCAGGTGGCTCAGATTTTCGGCTGATGGACAGGTCTGCTGTTGAAGCGCTCAAACTTTACAAAGAAAGGGCGCGTTTCATCAGGGGGATAGTAAATAATCTCGGCTTCAAGGTTACAACGCTTGAGTTTATTGCACCACCTCGTTTTGCCGGCAAGTCCAAGTTTAATTTGCATAAAATGCTTCATTTTGCCTTGGATGGTATTACAGCATTTTCTAATGTCCCGCTGCGTTGGGCTTTCTATGCAGGTTTGCTTTTGGGGTTTGTCAGCATGAGTGTTTTGGCACATGTATTATTTATAAAATTTTTTACGGAAGAAGCGGTGCCAGGCTGGGCAACGATTACTGCGAGTGTCCTTTTTCTTGGAGGAATACAGCTTGTTGGCATTGGAATATTGGGTGAATACATCGGCAGAATATTTGAAGAGGTTAAACAGAGACCATTGTATCTAATTGGTCGGCATTTGAAAAAAAAGTAGACAGCAGATCCAAAATTTTGTTATAATAACTGTGTAATTTTGTATGGCCGAATCTTTTTTTTAAGAGCGGAGGAACCGTTTCTGGGGTGAAGCTTATTATTATAAGCAGGGCAATCCTCTGTCCTAACCCGTCAGCTAACTTCGCAGGCTATCGAGAGGAAGTGAACGATAATTGAAAAAACAGTTTTGGCGTTTTGTGCTGACGTTGGTGTTTTGCTTTATCGTAATGCCGACAACAAGCGTATTTGCAAATTTTCAATCAGGTGATGAAGGACCGGAAGTTGTAGAGTTGCAAAAACGTTTGATCCAATTGGGCTATAGTGTTACTGCTGCTGATGGTATTTTCGGTGCTGAAACAACTTCTGCCGTTAAAAAATATCAACAGGATATTGGAGTCGAAGTAGACGGTGTTGTAGGGCAAGAAACCTATTATTCATTGCTGAAGAGAGATCTCCCGCCTTCGCGTGCAGGAAGGACTACTGCGGCGCGCAATATAATCAGCAATGCTTTTCAGTACATTGGTGTTCCCTATGTTTTTGGCGGTACAAGTCCGTATGGGTTTGATTGTTCTGGTTTTACCAGGTATGTTTTTGCAAATGCAGGGATTAGCTTGCCGCGTGCAGCTGATGGCCAGTTCTATGTTGGTTCCAAAGTTTCTATGAACAGCTTGCGTGCTGGTGATTTGGTTTTCTTTGAGACTTATGAGCCTGGCCCGTCTCATGTTGGTATTTATATTGGTGATGGCGAATTTATTCACTCTGGAAGCAGTACAGGTGTTACTGTATCTGGATTGTACGACAGGTACTGGGGAGAAAGATATCTTGGTGCTCGTCGCGTAATGTAGTAATTAAAAACAGGCGTTTAGCGCCTGTTTTTTTATGCCTGAAAATGCTGTTACATATGATTTGTAAATTGTTTGTGAAAGGGAAGTAATTTAATAGACAATATTGTATAATTAAGGCATCAAATGAATGGTGGTGTAGTTTATGGATAAACAACAGACTGTTTTAATTGCAGATGACGAGGCTCAAATAAGAGAGATTCTGAGAATATATTTTGAAAAAGAAGGTTTTAATGTCGTTGAGGCCGCGGACGGGGCTGAAGCGATTATCCAGGTGCAGGCGGCAAAGCCGGATATTGTAATTCTTGATATAATGATGCCTGTTTTGGATGGGCTAGAAGTATGCAGGCAAGTGCGCAAAATATCCGACATTCCAATTATTATGCTGACGGCCAAAGATGAGGATGACGATCGCATTCTGGGCCTGGAAATAGGCGCTGATGACTATATTACGAAACCTTTCAATACACGGGAAGTTGTTGCACGCGTTAAAGCCGTATTAAGACGTAGCGCGCAGTTGGCCGTTCGTACCGGCGAAAGATTGAATTACCCTGATCTCATGATTGATTTAAGTGAATACAAAGTTGTTGCTTTTGGGAAAAACGTTACTTTTACTGCTAAAGAGATGGAACTTTTATGGTGCCTTGCTTCTAATCCTGGGTTGGTGTTTTCCCGCAACCAACTTTTGGAAACAATCTGGGGTTATACTTATTATGGTGATACAAGAACCGTTGATACCCATATTAAAAGGGTTCGACATAAGCTTGATATACCGAAAGACTCTCCGTGGGATATTACGACAGTATGGGGTGTTGGTTACAAATTTGAGGTGAGAAAGTGAAAAAATCCCTTAGTACGAAGCTGATGTATAGCTTCATGGCATTAATTGCTACTATTGTTATAGGCGTCACTATAGGTATGTCCTTTCTCATTACCGATTATTTTTTTGAAGAAAAAGAAAAGGAATTATATTTAAAGGGTCGCGAAGTAGCAATCACTGTCGATTATTTTATGCGAATAGAACCAGACCATTTGCTTTTAAACAGATATTTGTCTTCAATGGATCGGTTAGTGGGTGCACGTATCTGGCTTTTTGACAACAATTATGAGCTTGTTGCTGCTTCGAATTCGGGCACGGTATTAGGCCGTGACGCTGATGATGAAGCCGACTTTTCCAAATTGAAGCAAGAAATTTACGAAAAAGACGAAAAGATGGCTGGTACGTCTGGAAATGAAAAAAAACAGCAGGGTCCGCTGATGCAGAAGATGAAAAGCGTTTTATCTGCTGTGTATGAGGGAAAACCTGTGAACTTGCGTATTTTTCATCCTTATTATAAGGAGCAGGTTTTGCTGATTGGAGTACCTATTGGCAATCTTGGCGGCAGCCTCGATGGGGCGATGTTGATGGCGGCGCCTATCAGCGGTTTGGATAAATTTTTGAAGGACATCTA
>JBOFWD010000083.1:0-4451 GCA_051653445.1 Acidaminococcaceae bacterium
CTATTAAGAATATGATGCCTAATGTTATGCTGGCTTTTATTATTATTCATGCCTTGAAAGTGACCGGGCTTCTTGATTTGATTGGTGTTTATGCAGGCCCGATAATGGCTTTATGGGGATTGCCCGGTCAGGCAATTACTGTTATTTTAGCATCGCTGATGAGTATGGGGGGAGCAGTCGGTGTAGCGGCAGGTTTATTGACTTCTGGGATTTTGACTCCTTATGATGCAACGATAATGCTTCCTAGTATGTATCTGATGGGAAATCCTGTGCAGAATGTTGGACGTTGCCTTGGAACTTCCGGTGTTAATGCAGCCCACTATCCTGTTATCATTGGTATTTGTGTTTTTAATGCTCTTGTTTCAATTTGGTTTATGCGTATTGTAATGGCATTGTTCTAAGAGAGGGATGACAAGATGTTCACTTTATTGCAGAAGGCTCATGTAGTTTCACCTGAAGAACTGGGGTTGCAAGATATTTTACTATGTGGTGAAAAAATAGCAGCAATTGAAGAAACGATAGAAATTCCGGCTGGGTGGAATATTCAAGTTATTAATTTGGAAGGAAAGACTGTTATTCCTGGTTTTATAGACAGTCATATACATCTTATCGGCGGAGGCGGAGAAGGCGGGCCTGCGACCAGGACGCCGGAAGTGCTTTTGTCGAAGGTGACCGGATGCGGCGTAACAACTGTTATTGGGTTGTTGGGAACGGACGGTAATACCCGTCATATGGAGAGTTTGCTTGCTAAAGCCCGCGGACTGGAAGATGAAGGGATATCAACATTTATCTATGCCGGTGCATACCAAGTGCCTACTCCTACTATTACCGGCAGCGTTCGCAGCGATATTATTCTGATTGATAAAATAATAGGTGCCGGGGAAATAGCAATCTCTGACCATCGCAGTGCTCAACCTACACGCGAAGATCTGCAAAAATTACTGGCGGAAGCGCGCGTTGGCGGCATGCTCAGCGGTAAAGCCGGTATAGTTGATTTTCATATGGGAGATGGAGAACGAGGGCTAAATGATCTTAAGTATGTAATCGAAAATACAGAGATACCTTACACCCAATGTGTTCCGACACATGTAAACCGTAATCAGAAATTGTTTGATCAGGCACTTGCATGGGCAAAGGAAGGCGGTTATATGGATATTACTTCCGGCATTAGTCCTGCTTCAGGATCTGCTCAGGCCGTGAAACCAAGTAAGGCCCTTCGCATGGCCATTGACAGCGGTGTACCTTTGAATCGTATTCTTATGAGTTCCGACGGTAACGGAAGCGTTCCTGTTTTTGATGAACAAGGAAATACTATTGGCGTTGGTGTAGCAAATCAGAAGTCGATGCTTGCTGAAATTCGGGATGCTGTTTTTGAGGAAAACATAGTAATTAGTGATGCTGTACAAGTTGTAAGCACGAACGTTGCCCGTGCTTATAAGTTGAAAAATAAAGGGAAAATTGAGGTTGGCTTTGATGCTGATTTGGTTGTTCTGGATAACGACTTGTCTATTCAACAAGTATGGGCTAAAGGCCAGCTGATGGTTGAAAAAGGTGAACCGATTGTTTTTGGCACTTTCGAAAAAATTTAAACTTAAATTCTTTGCCTCCTGAAAATCAGGAGGCACTTTTGGTGAAAAAGCAAATAATTTTATTTGTTTATCTTAAAGTAATTTAAAAATAATCTCTTATGTGTTAAAATACTCTGCGTGTGTAATTTTACTTATTAATGTTAAGGAGAGGATTTTTTATGGTGCAAGGACCAATGCTATTGGTTATTTTAGCAGCAGCAATTTTATTTATTGTTTTAATGATTTCTAAGTTTCGAGTCCATGCCTTTTTGGCTCTATTGTTGTCAGCGTTTTTGGTAGGCTTGACAGCTGGAATGGACCCGGTAAAAGTTATTGGCGCAGTGGCCAAAGGGTTTGGCGGTACAGCTGAAAAAATCGGCATAGTTATTATCGCCGGTACTATTATTGGCGTTATGTTGGAACGCAGTGGGGCTGCCTTTACTATGGCAGAAACAGTCTTGAAGCTTGTCGGGGAAAAAAGACCGGCCTTAGCTATGAGCATTATCGGTTATATTGTTTCTATACCGGTATTTTGTGATTCAGGTTACGTTATTTTATCATCTTTGAATAAGTCCCTGGGAAAACGTACCGGTGTATCAATGGCTACGATGGCCGTCGCATTGTCGACTGGTTTGTATGCAACGCATACTCTGGTTCCGCCAACACCTGGCCCGATTGCAGCTGCGAATGCACTGCATGCTGATTTAGGCATGGTTATTCTGATGGGATTGCTTGTTGCGATACCAATCGCCGGAGCTGGTTATCTTTGGGCAACTAAGTTTGCCAGCAAATATGAAATTGAAGATACAACGGGCAAGACTTATGAAGAATTGGTTGGACAATTTGACAAGCTGCCTGGCGTTATGGTTTCCTTTGCACCAATAGTCATACCTATTCTTTTGATTGCTTTTAAATCTTTTGCTAATTTCCCGAGTTTTCCTTTGGGAAAAGGGACCTTAAAAGCTGTATTTGATTTTGCCGGCGAGCCTATGGTTGCCTTGCTTATTGGTGTTGCACTTTGCTTGTTCCTGGTGCCCAAATTGAATGAGGAAGTACTGTCCGGATGGGTTGGACAAGGTATTACTGATTCAGCTTCGATTATCATGATTACAGCAGCAGGCGGCTCTCTTGGCGCGCTATTGTCTGCAACAAAAATAGGCGATTATCTTGGACAAAGTTTGGCTCAATACAATCTGGGTATATTTCTGCCGTTTATCATTGCCGTTGCGCTTAAAACAGCACAAGGATCTTCAACAGTTGCGCTTATTACGACATCAACCATTGTTTATCCTTTGCTTGATTCTTTAGGCTTGGGTACGCCGATGGGAGCTGTATTAGCGACTATGGCGATTGGCTGCGGATCAATGGTGGTCTCTCATGCCAATGACTCCTTCTTCTGGGTGGTATCGCAATTTTCGGGTATGCGCGTTGGTGTTGCATACAAGTGTCAGACTATGGCAACCTTAGTGCAGGGTTTAACAGGTATATTCACAGTTTGGTTGTTATATCTAATATTGTTATAATTAAGAAGGTGGAATTAGCTTATGAGAATAGTAATAGCTCCAGATTCTTATAAAGGAAGTTTGTCTGCCTTTGAAGTTTCAAATGCCATCGCCAGAGGAATATTAAAAGTTTTTCCAGAAGCGGAAGTTTTGAAAGTGCCTATTGCTGATGGCGGAGAAGGAACAGTAGAAGCACTGGTAACGGCAACTGGCGGCAAAATGATTGTTACAGAAGTTTCAGGACCTCTTGATGGACCAGTTAAAGCTTGCTGGGGGATATTGGGAGATGGCGAAACTGCTGTGATTGAAATGGCTGCTGCCTCAGGAATAACTCTGATTTCCAAAGAAAAAAGGGATCCGTTGCTTGCTACTACTTACGGAACGGGTGAATTGATTAAAGAAGCCTTGGATAGAGGCTTACGTAAATTGATCATAGGTATTGGCGGCAGTGCAACCAATGACGGAGGAGCCGGTGCAGCTCAGGCACTAGGTGTTAAAATGTTTGATGCTCATGGGGAGGAATTAGCTCACGGTGGAGCAGCTTTAAGTAAGTTGGCGAAAATAGACATTTCCGGCATTGACAAACGTCTGCAAGAGACCAAAATTATGGTTGCTTGTGACGTCGACAATCCTCTTTGCGGTGAAAAAGGAGCGTCTGCTGTGTTTGGGCCGCAAAAAGGCGCGACACCCGAAATGGTAAAAGCTCTCGATGCTGCATTACAAAACTACCAAAAGATTGCCAGTGAAGTTACTGGCAGAAATATAGCTGATGTTCCAGGTGCTGGTGCGGCTGGTGGCCTTGGCGCCGGTTTGATGTTTTTTACGTCAGCAAAATTGCGTCCAGGCATAGAGATTGTTATAGAAGCAACCGGCTTAACAGATTTAGTCAAGAATGCCGATTTGGTTATTACGGGTGAGGGCTGCACTGATTTTCAAACAGCTTTTGGCAAGGCACCGGTTGGTATTGCAAAAATAGCTAATCAGTTTAGTGTTCCGGTAGTTTGTTTGTCAGGAAGTTTGGGCAGAGACCATCAAAATGTCTTAGCGTGCGGAATTGACGCTTTGACAAATATCATACCGTATCCCATGTGTCTGGAAGAATGCATGTTAAAAGTTGATTCTTTTACAGAAGAGGCAGCTGTTCGGTTGGGGCATATGTTAAAAGTTGGTATGATGATTAAATCATAGACAAAATTTCTCTATACATTAATTAAATTAAATTCCAACTTAGTGCTTTTGCTCATATAAAAATAATACCCGGTTCAAAATGTACTGACCCCCAAAAGTTAGACCTAAAAAATCTAACGATTGGGGGTCGGTTTTTTTATGGCAAAATATGGTTTTGAATTCAAGAAACAAGTTGTACAAGATTATATAAACG
>JBOFWD010000084.1:0-2928 GCA_051653445.1 Acidaminococcaceae bacterium
GCAATATATTCTAAATCCGTCTTGCAGGTATCAAATTCAACTAAATCTTCCCGCAAACTTTGCGGGTCTTCATCGCGCAAATTAGCACGGAAAATCTGCCTATGCATCGTACTGGAAGTACCTTCTTCAGCCGTCAGCAGTTCTTCAAAGAGCTTTTCGCCCGGCCGCAAGCCGGTAAATGCTATCTGTATATCGACATCGGGCTCATATCCATAGAGTCTGATCATATTTCTGGCGAGGTCCACTATTTTGACCGGTGCGCCCATATCCAGCACAAATACTTCGCCGCCCTTGCCCATCGCTCCTGCTTGCAAAATCAACTGGGATGCTTCCGGAATCGTCATGAAGTAACGTTTCATTTCCGGGTCTGTAACAGTAACGGGGCCGCCAGCCTCAATTTGTTTCTTGAATAAGGGCACCACGCTGCCGCGGCTGCCAAGCACATTGCCGAAACGTACGGTAATATATTTGGTAGCAAATTGTTTGTTCAAAGCTTGCATTACGCGTTCAGCGACACGTTTTGTCGCACCCATCACGCTGGTGGGGTTGACTGCTTTGTCAGTTGAAACCATGATAAAGGTCTCCACACCTTTTTCGCCGGCCAACCTTGCCGTTCTCCAACTTCCGCAGATGTTGTTGCGGACAGCTTCCTCCGGCTGAGCTTCCATCAGAGGCACATGCTTATGGGCCGCTGCATGAAATACTACCTGTGGTCTGTAACGGTCATAAATGCCTGCCATACGCTTTGTGTCGCGTACGCTGGCAATAACCGGCACAATACCCGTGCCACCGTAAATGCCGCACAATTCGCGGTGAATCTCATAAATACTGTTCTCGCCCTTGCCGAGCAAAATTAAACTCGAAGGCTGCATCTGCATAACCTGGCGGCATAGTTCAGAGCCGATAGAACCGCCGGCCCCCGTCACCATGACGCATTTGCCTTTCAGATAACCGGCAATCTTCTCTACATCAAGCATTACCTGATCTCGCGGCAGCAAATCTTCTACACCAATAGGCCGCAAAGTCTTCATGTTTACATTTTTTTCCAAAAGAGAATAAATGCCTGGTACTATCTTCATCTTGCATTTAGTCTTACTGCAGATATCGACGATAGCCGCAATCTCTCTTGGCGACAGTGATGGTATCGCGATAATGATTTCTTTGACTCCGTAATTGTCTACTGCATCTGCAATGGCATCCCTGCCTCCCAGCACTTTGATGCCAAAGGCAAGACTGCCATGCTTTGCCAAGTCGTCATCTATAAATCCTATGATTTTGCGGTCATTCGCATGATATTGCATTATATCGCGAGCCATCAGATTGCCGGCATCGCCGGCACCAATAATAAGGACAGGCATAGCATCGCTTTTCTTTTTCTCGGTTTCAGACATCGTAATCAACAAGCGTAAAGACAGACGGCTGATCCCTGTACCGGCTAGGACAAAGAAAAAAATCAGCACAAAAACCGTCCGCGGGATAAACTCTGTATTAAAAAAATTGTATCCGACATAAAAAAACGCAGTGCCACAAAGAGATGCTCCTGCAACCGCCAGAAGTTCCCTGATACCTGCGTAACGCCAAACTCTCCTATAAAGTTCAAAAAAAAGAAAGAATAACAAATAAGCTGCTATCATAAACGGCAGCTGTGCAACAACGATTTTTAAGTAATGTTCAACATCAATTCCTTCAAAACGTATATACACACTTATAATTGCAGCTGCTATGATTATCAGGCTATCAGATATAAGTAAAAATCCGGGCAACAGATATTTTCGCATGTTTATATTATCTTCCTTTTCAAAACAAATTATAAATTGTAAACTCAAGAACTCTTAGTGTCTCTTGATGAAAAACTGCGTTTTTCCTCTGAAATTAACAGCATAATTATACTATTGATTACACTATTTGACAATCAATTTCACCTTTTTCAGGAATCTTATCTATGTATTGTACTTTTTATGATTCATCTTGCTCGTTTTCTGTAACTATTATTGTTATTTTTCTACAAATTTGCCAAGACAGCAGCTTTGCAGTAGACTATTATTCGGTACCAAATAAAAATCTATAGTGAGAAACCGGTTTCTCGAAAGGACTTGTCTTATGAAAAACAAGCATTTTGAGAAAATTGGTCAACACTCAGCTCTAAACCCAGACTTCGCAATCCTGGTACCTGCTGCCCAAAACGGCGGCAAGCGCTCGATGAAAACTATCTGTGAAGCTTTTCGCCCTTTAGTCCTAAGCCAGATCAATAAAAGTGATTTTTATGCCATCCGTGATGATGCAAAAAGCATCGCCGACTGCGAAATCGTCTATAGCATTCATATCTATGAAGGTGATACCTACACGCATTTTGCAGGCTATATCAAGGATAGAGTAGTACATGCCCTCAGAAATGCACTGCGCAAGGAACGGAGGAACAGCCGCCGCGAGCCGGTAATGGAAGAAGAAAAAATTGATTACTTCAGCAGCGCCGATAACATTGAAGAATTGCTGCCCCTCATGGAAGAAAGGGTGGCCATGAGAAAACTGCCTGCGCACTACCGCCGTCTCCTTGAATATCGCCTGTCTGGCTACAGCGTAAAGGAAATCGCTATTGCTAAAGGTATCAGTCACCAAGCTGTTTCGAAAATGATCAAAAGCGCAGTTAACGAATTGCGCTTATTAATAAATCATCACTAAAGAATATCGCTTTTTTCACCGAAAGAGGCCCTGCTGCACAAAATTGTGCAGCAGGGCCTCTTTCCTTTGCTCCTAGCTTACGCAGCAGTTTTCCTGCTTTGCTCACTATTTAATTGCAATATTGCCTCGCGCAATTCATTAATACCGGTCGTCAATTTGTCGAGCTTGCTCTCCATGCGTACGAGAAGATAGCCGGACAAAATAATGGGAAAGCCGTAATTGCCGATTTGCGCGGCAAGTGTTTCCATA
>JBOFWD010000085.1:0-6481 GCA_051653445.1 Acidaminococcaceae bacterium
CTGTGTTACAATAATAAATATCCGGAAGGGAGATGCTCACATGACTTTCTGTTATATTTGTCCGCACCGCTGCGGCGTTGATCGCCCTGAAACCATGTCTTCAAGCGGTACCTTCGGTTCCTGCGGTTGTGGCATGAAACCTATAGTCGCCCGCGCTGGCCTGCATATGTGGGAAGAACCTTGCATCAGTGGCACCCGTGGTTCCGGCACTGTTTTTTTCAGCGGTTGCAACCTGCACTGTGTTTTTTGTCAAAACCATAAAATCAGCTGTGAAGGAATTGGTAAAGAAATAACTGTAGAACATCTGCAAAATATTTACCAGAATCTTATTGCGCAGGGTGCTCATAACATAAATCTGGTGACACCTACGCATTTTACGGAGGCAATTATTGAAAGTCTTGAGAAAAAACTGCCGGTGCCGGTAGTCTATAATACCAGCGGCTTCGAAACTATCGATACCTTAAAGAAATTGCAAGGTAAAGTCCAGATATATCTGCCGGATTTCAAATACTCGGATAATATCGCCGCCATCAAATACAGCAACGCGCCTGACTATTTCAGAATTACTGCTTCTGCCATTAAGGAAATGTACCGGCAGACCGGTGACTACCATATTGATGACGAAGGTATTCTTCAAAATGGTGTTGTCGTAAGACATCTGATTTTACCTGGTCTCCTTGATAACAGTAAACGTGTCATTGACTGGATAGCTGAAACATTTAAACCTGGCCAAGTGCTTTTCAGTCTGATGCATCAATATATACCATGCGGTGATGCCGGAAAATATCCTGAAATTAACCGTGTCGTTTCCAAAACAGAGTATCAAGAAATTGAAGACTACTTATTTTCTTCAGGAATTGAAGATGGTTTTGTACAAGATGGTGAAGCAGCAAGCTGTGACTTCATACCTGCTTTTGATGGCACAGGCATTTGATTGGCATAACTGCCGCAGGAGGTGATTCTATTTTGAAATATAGCCAATTCAGTCTTGAGGCATTAGCAAAAATCGGGCTTACGCTGCAAGTAATAAAAACCGCGTTAGCAGCCGGCGCCTCCTATGGGCTGGCCTTGATTTTATCTGATAACCCTTATCCGATATTTGCACCGTTGGCAGCCATCTTGACTATCCAAGTTACAATTGCCGACTCCATTCAAAAAGGACTTTACCGCACACTAGGAGTTATCATAGGTGTTGGCATCGGTGATTTAATCAGCCATTTTTTTGTAATCAGCGGCATTTCCATTCTGATTGCGATTCTGCTCGCCTTTTCGCTTTCAACAGCCTTTCAGCTCAATCAACAGGTTATCTCCCAGGTTGGCGTCAGCTCCCTGCTAGTGCTCGGTTATGGGCAAGTACATGGTTACATGCTTGGGCGCATAGTAGAAACAATCTTAGGGGCCTTTACAGCTGTTATTATTAATATGGTCATCTCTCCACCCAATGCTTCTGCAGCACTAAAACAGGCTTTACTGCAATTATCCAGACGGCTTTCAGATACTCTTTACGATATGAAAAGTTGTTCAGATCAAGAGAAACTGGCAAGCGACCTGAAAAAAGCACGACAGCTTGTTCAACAAACTGAAAAAGAATGTGAGAATCTTCTGCTGTCGTTGAATTCTTTACGATATACACCTTTTCGCCGGCAAGAACGAAGAAAAGTCGAAGAACTCGCGTCTATCCTGAACAGAATGGAGAGAATGACCATACAGGTCAGAGGCATAGCCCGAAGCTTATACGATTTGAGAATCACCAAGGGTTATTGCCTGAATTTTAACGAAGTTCTGCAAGCAACAGCCAAGTGTATTGCTCTCTTTGGTGAATTAAGCGTCGCTCCTTCTTCGGAGCTTGAAAAGCTCCTTGCAAAAGCTTTAGCAGAAGCACGTAATAGCCAGACTAAGACTTTTCTGGAGATGCGCCGTCTTACTATAGCTGAATTTGTTCCTGAAATTGGCGGTTTATTCACTGATCTTGTACGTATTCTGGATGAAATTGAAAACAAGTTTCCCAATTGAAACCTTGCAGAAAAAAATGCCGCAGCTATTATAGCTGCGGCATTTTTATTATTATTGAGTTCTTCTTTTACTCAACGGTTACTGATTTAGCAAGGTTTCTTGGCTTATCCACATCACAGCCTCGTGTAAGAGCTGCATAATAAGCTAATAATTGCAAAGGCAAAACCGAAAGCAATGGAGTGAGATATTTTTCTGCACGCGGTATAAAGATAACATGGTCCGCGTATTTAGCAATGCGCTCATCTCCTTCAAGCGCTATCGCTATAATGACGGCATCTCTGGCTTTTACTTCCTGGATATTGCTAACTGTCTTTTCGTAAACATCTTCCTGCGTAGCGAGAACTATTGCAGGTACTCCCTCCACAATCAGAGCCAGCGTACCGTGTTTAAGTTCGCCCGCTGCATAGGCTTCCGCATGTATATAAGATATTTCCTTCATTTTCAGTGCGCCTTCCAACGCAACAGCATAATCCAAAGAACGTCCAAGATAGAAAACGTCCTGGCTATTGCCGTATTTGGTGGCAAACACTTTTAGCTGTTCAACATTTTCCAGCAATTCATGAATCTGCTCAGGAATCATTTTGATACCGGTAACTAATTCTTTGGCTCTCGCATCAGCAAGCGTACCTTTGATCTGACCGACATATATAGAGAGCATAAGCATCAATAGTAACTGGGTGGTGTAAGCCTTGGTAGAAGCAACAGCAATTTCAGGTCCGGCATAGGTATATACGACCTGATCAGCTTCACGTGCAATAGAAGAACCAACGACGTTAGTAACAGCCAAAGTACGAGAACCAAGACGCCTTGCCTCTCTTAAAGCTGCAAGGGTATCGCTGGTCTCACCGGATTGGCTTATTATAATTGTTAAGCAGTTGCTGTCAATAATAGGCGAACGATAGCGGAACTCACTCGCAATATCAACTTCAACCGGCACGCGCGCCAGTTGTTCAAAATAGTACTTGCCGACCATTCCTGCATGATATGCAGTACCGCAGGCTACAATAAATATCTTGTTGATATCAGCAAATTCTTCCGATGTCCAATTTAGTTCAGGAAATTCAATATGGCTGCTGTCTTTTGCAACACGACCAGTCATAGTATCCCGCATAGCCTTTGGCTGCTCATAGATTTCTTTCAGCATGAAGTGCTCAAAGCCGCCCTTTTCTGCTGCTTCAGCATTCCAATTTACTTCAAATACTTTTTTGCTGATAGGCGTACCGTTAATATCCTGTACCCAAACAGCATCCTTAGTTACAGTTGCTATTTCACCGTCGTTCATTATATAAGTGCGGCGTGTTTTAGCAATTATAGCAGGAATATCAGAAGCAATAAAATTTTCGCCATTGCCAAGACCGATAACAAGCGGATTATCTTTTTTGGTACAAATCAATTTGTCCGGTTCTTGTGTGCACATGAACACCAGCGAATATGAACCTTCGATCATTCTCAAAACTTTTTTGACAGTTTCTTCAAAATTACCATTATAATTATCTTCCATCAAATGCGCAACAACCTCAGAATCTGTTTCGGAAAGGAAAATATGTCCTTTTTCCAAAAGAGCTTCCTTCAGTGCTAAATAATTCTCAATAATGCCATTATGCACAACAACAAAATCGCCAGATCTGTCAGTATGCGGATGTGCATTTCTGTCAGATGGCCGCCCGTGCGTTGCCCAACGGGTATGACCAATTCCTACATTTCCCACCGGCACGTTGCCAGCTAATTTCTGACGCAGTGAGTCCAGTCTTCCTACACACTTTTCAACACGAATCTTTCCTTTTTCGTATACAGCAATGCCCGCAGAATCATATCCGCGGTATTCCAATTTACTCATACCATCTAATAAAAATGGGGCAGCTTGTTTGTCCCCTATATAACCGACAATCCCACACATGTGAGGGTCCTCCTAAATAATTATTGCCTTTTCTGCCACAGAATTTTTGTTCTCACCGTTACCGGTAAGTTTTGTTTTCTGCTTGCGGTTGCAGCCAACCGAGAGGTATCCGCTGACTGTTCGATAAACCTCTCCCTCGTCTGCCGCACTAATTGCTTGCGGCACTTGCGCTTCCGTCGCTAAAGATTATTTACTGTATGCCTCCTTTTCACACACATAGTGCCGCAAGGATGGCTTTCCCCGCGGCACGACTTTATGACTCGTCTATCATACTATAAACATGGCTCAGGGTCAAGGTACGCTAATTCCTATGCATCGCTTATATAGTATATATTATTTCAGGCCAACTCTTTAATGACGACTTCCGCTATATTAGCGGCAATAGTTTCCAATTGAGCCTGATCCGGTCCCTCTGCCATAATCCTGATCAAAGGTTCTGTTCCGGAAGCTCTGACCAATATCTGGCCATTGTCGCCAAGAACATTTTCATAATAATTAACTATTTCCTTGATCTTTTGTTTCTCTTCCCATCCTTGTTTATCAGCAACACGAACATTCAAAAGAATTTGCGGATATTTTTTCATTAAGGCGCTCATTTCAGAAAGAGGCTTGTTGTTGCGCACAACTGCTCCTAAAAGTCTGACCGCAGTCAGAATACCATCACCTGTTTTAGAAAACTCCGAAAAAATTATGTGGCCGGACTGCTCGCCCCCAAGTTGGTAGCCGCTTTTAATCATTTCTTCCAGAACGTAGCGGTCACCAACCTTTGTTTTGACACAACTGCCGCCATGCTCATTCATTGCTTTATGCAATCCAACATTACTCATAACAGTAGTGACAAGAACATTTTTACTTAATTTATTCTTCTTCATCAGCTCCAAAGCACAAATAAGCATAATCTGGTCACCATCAAGGACCTCACCCTTTTCATCAACTGCCAGGCAGCGGTCAGCGTCGCCATCATTAGCAATACCAACTGCAGCGCCACATTCCAAAACTTTTGCCTGCAAAGCTTCCAGGTGAGTCGAACCGCAGCCGTTATTAATATTTATGCCATTAGGCTCATTAAAAATAGTAATGACTTCCGCACCTAATCTCCTGAGAATTTCAGGACCTATTTCACTGTTAGCCCCATTGGCACAGTCAATGACAACTTTTAAGCCATTCAATTCTGTATCCGCACTGTTCACGATATGTTCAACATAAAGCTCAGCCATATCACTTTCTACAACAACACGACCAACGGAAGAACCAGTAGGTGTTTTCTTGTAATCTATAGGTGCAGAAACAATCGCCTCTATTTCATCTTCTACAGCATCCGGCAGCTTATGGCCGGTTTTAGAGAAAAACTTGATACCATTATCTTCAAAAGGATTATGTGAAGCTGAAATGACGACGCCAGCATTCGCATCCATGACTGAAGTCAGAAAAGAAACTGCCGGAGTGGAAATAACACCCAAAAGATGCGCGTTGCCGCCAGCAGAACAAATGCCCGCAGCCAATGCTGATTCAAGCATCGTACCGGACAATCTTGTATCTCTGCCAATGATAATTTTCGGTGCGGCAGTCTCCCTGCCGAAGTATTCAGCAGCCGCTCTGCCCAATTTAAAAGCGATTTCTGGTGTCAATTCAGCGTTTGCTACACCTCTGACGCCATCTGTTCCAAATAAACGACCCATTCAAAAACCCCCATTAATTTTTTGCTCGTTAAATTATACTCTTTTTTCCAAAAAAATCAAATAGCCAGTAAATATCTGGGCCTCTTGCAAAACTCTACCAGCCAACGTTAAGCGGCCGGCATGATGTTCGTGAGCGGGCATACGTCACTCAGGGCTTGGTTTGCTTCGCAAACCAGTGAGACCGTGTGCGTCAAGCCGTAGCGACGAATACCTGCGGACGCTTGTAGTGCCATTAATATCAGCTCAGTGGCTTAAACCGCTTCATGATAGCCTGCGCCACGTGATACCCGTCCAGCGCCGCACTCATAATGCCACCAGCATACCCAGCCCCTTCGCCTGCCGGGTACAGCCCCTTGTGCGATATTGACTGCTTATCCGCGTCAGCGCGCAAGATTCTTACCGGTGCTGACGTTCTTGTCTCAACACCAGTCAGCAGACCTGCTTCACCCGCAAACCCCTTGATTTTACGGTCAAAATCAAGTAACCCAGCCTTCAGTGTCGCTCCCACATAATCCGGCAAAACCTTCGTCAAATCGTAAGGCACAATCCCAGGACGATATGTGGGCGAAAAAGCTGTTTTCAAACTAGGTGTTTCAGCCTTCAGAAAACTCAAAACATTTTGAGCCGGCGCACTGTAAGAACTGCCGCCGGCAGTAAAAGCCAGGCGTTCATACTGTCGCTGGAACTCTATTCCAGCTAAGGGACCGCTTCCAAAGTCAGCACCTCCGACATTAACCACCAAAGCACTGTTAGCTATGCCAGAATTGCGTCTATGCATACTCATGCCATTTGTTACAACGCCGCCGCTTTCAGATGCTGCCGCCACAACCAAACCACCGGGGCACATGCAGAACGAATAAGCCGTACGGTTGCTTTCCTTATCATGATAAAC
>JBOFWD010000086.1:0-3474 GCA_051653445.1 Acidaminococcaceae bacterium
ATTGCCGCCAAGATAAACCGCATCGGCGCCATATAAAAGAGCCATTTTGCATTTTTCCATATTGCCAGCAGGAGCTAGCAGTTCTGGTTTTTTAAGTACAGACATAATTTTCTCTCCAATTTTAAATTCTATTTTTATTGAGGTCCATGTATTTTTTCAATTTCATTCAAATGCTCTTGATATGTTTCAGTAAAACGATGACGGCCTTCCAAATCAGCAACAAAATACAAATAGTTGCTCTGTTTAGGCTCTAATACAGCCTCGATAGTTGAAATGCTCGGGCTTGCAATAGGTCCTGGCGGCAATTCAGGATATAAATATGTATTATAAGGAGACTCAATCTTAGTGTCTGCAATACTTATCTCCTTTTTTTGAACACCAAGGATATATTGTATGGTTGTATCCGATTGTAAAGGCATTTTAATTTGTAATCTCTTAAGAAAAACACCTGCGATTAGCGGTCTTTCCTCAGGAAACACCGCTTCCTTCTCGACTAAAGAAGCCAGATTCACTAAGTCACGAATGCTTATGTTTTTATCCTTGGCCTTCTGCTGCAGTTTATCATTCAATTGATTATCGAACTCTTTAACCATAACAGCCAGGATTTCTTTTTCGCTTATACCAGGAGTGAGATAATAAGTTGATGGATACGCAAATCCCTCAGCTTTAAAAATCACATTTGGGTTGTCTGTTTGCATATAAGAATAAGGAGCATATTCCTTAGCGGCTTTCTTAAATTCATCTGAACTTCCAAGTCCGCTCGCCTCAATTTTCTTTGCAATTTGTTCGATGGTATACCCTTCCGGAATTGTTATTGTTTTAAATCGTACTTGCCCTTTAGAAAACAAGTTAATAATTTCCCAATTTGACATGCCACTCGTTATTTCATATTCGCCGGCTTGCAGTGAACGTTCCAGTCTGGCAAACTTGGATTGCAATCTGAAAAACATAGGAGAATTAATCAGTTTATTGTTTTGCAATAATGTTGCTATATCAGCATTAGTCATACCTGGCGCAACAGTTATTATTATCTTGTCTCCTGTTGCTAAATTTTTATTGCTGTTAGCATTAAATATAATTCCTATGCAAACTGCCGCAAATACTAAAACACTGCCAATAATTATAACTAACTTTTTTTGGCACATTTTCCCCTCTCCATCCTAGCAAATAATATGTTTTAAAATCAAAAAAATGCTGGGTAGATAGCTACCCAGCATCAATTCCAATTACTCTTCTGAAGAATTCATCATTTCTTCATATGCTGTTTTCACAGCTTCAAATTCTTCCTCAGTTGGGTCTAAATAGATGGCTTCACCATCTTCATCAAAATCAATGCGAGCAATGTAAACATCCGGCTCACCATCTTCATCATGGCAAGCGCACTCTTCATCTTCGCAAGCACAATCAGCAATTGGAACCAACAAGGCAAAATTCTTGTTTTCCAGAGGAATTACCATTTCTTCTCTGTAATAGAATTCATTGCCCTCATCATCGCTCATTACAACGATCTGCTCGTCATCTTCCAACATTTCCAATTCTTTATCATCCATGGCGGCACCTCTTTTTATTTTATTCTTACTAATTCTATACTAGATAAAAGCTACTGTCAAACAATCCGTTCAAAAGACCATCACCTATTAATTTCTGCTGTCTAAGTAATTTTGCAATATAACTACAGCAGCCATCATATCAATTATCTTTTTTCTTTTCTCTCTTCTCATATCTGCTTTAATAAGAACTTTTTCAGCTGCAACAGTAGACAATCTTTCATCCCATAAAACAACATCAAGCTCAGGAAACTTTTCTTTAACTTCAGCTGCGAAAATTTCACAAAACTGAGCCCTCTCACCGATAGTGCCATTCATGTTTTTAGGATAACCTATAACAATCTTTTCAACTTCATTGTCAGCTATAATTTTTGCCAGTTTTGAAAAATCGCTTTCTTTAGGGCCTCTGCGTATTGTTTCAAGACCGCGGGCAATAAGTCCTGTGGCATCGCTAAGAGCAACTCCGATAGTTTTTGTGCCTAAATCCAAGGCCATAACTTTCATATAAGACCTTCTTTCACTTTCTGTCTTTCAAGTAGCTTATAACCAGTTCTTCAATTAATTCATAACGTTCAAATTGACGTATTTTACTTCTGGCATCACCATGACTTGTAATGTATGTAGGATCGCCAGACAAAAGATAACCCGCTAATTGTTCTACGGGATTATATCCTTTTTCTTCAAATGCTTTACAAACTTCGGCAATAGTTTGTGCTACATTTTTATTTTCAGGATTACGTTTAAACATCATAGTTTCTTGCGACACATCACTCATGGCTATCCCTCCTCTAACTCTTATGTTCATTCTATCACAAACGAAAAGAAAAAATAAGGAAGGAATTAAAATTCCTTCCTCTCAAAAATTATTTCACTTGCCCGGCAATTACTTCCCAAGCTAAAGAAAGCGCTTCTTGCAACTTATTGACATCACGACCACCGGCCTGTGCCATATCAGGTCTGCCGCCACCATTTCCGCCGGTTATTTTCGCTACCTCTTTAACTATGTTGCCGCAATGAATACCCGCCTTGGTAGCATCTTTTGTAGCCATAGCAAGAATATTTATCTTATCTTCATCTGCAACATTTGCAAGTACAACTATCCCGCCAACTTTATCACGCATTTTATCGCCAAGTGAGCGAAGTGCGTCTATATCATCGACAGTAACTACCTGAACTAAAGCTTTCACCCCGTTAAAGGTCTTGACCTTACTTTCAATTTCATCCAGTTGAGCTAAAGCGCTTTTTTCAGACATTTCATTAATTTTTAACTCGGTGTTTTTAAGTTCAGCCTGCAAGCTTTCGATTCTGCCAAGAATATCATTAGTGCGGCATTTAAGCGTCTGAGCCACTTCTCTCACCATTGCTTCAGTTTCATTAACAAAAGCTAGCGCGCCATGTCCCGTGACGGCTTCAATCCTGCGAACACCTGCACCACTGCTCGATTCAGATATAATTTTGAACATACCGATAAGAGCAGTATTTTTTACATGGACGCCGCCACAAAGCTCCATGCTGAAACCTGGTATGCTTACTACACGAACAATATCTCCATATTTTTCGCCAAAAAGCGCCATGGCTCCCATAGACTTAGCCTTGCTTATTTCTGTTTCAGCTACCTCTACCTTAATTGAATCTAAAATACGTTCGTTCACGATAGCTTCTACTTTTTTCAATTCTTCTTCAGTAACCTGAGAAAAATGAGAGAAATCAAAACGAAGACGATCCGGGCCGACATAACTGCCAGCCTGATTAACATGTGACCCTAATACTTCTTTTAATGCAGCATGCAACAGATGTGTCGCAGTATGATTTCTTGCAATATCATTTTTCCGCTGGCGGTTAACCTCTGCAGCAACTTCTTCTCCGGAATTAATAACGCCCTCCGTTACATGACCGATAAGAATAGTTGATCCATTCGGCAATTTTT
>JBOFWD010000087.1:0-1591 GCA_051653445.1 Acidaminococcaceae bacterium
CGCTCTTCAGCATAACGAGTATACATGCGGAACAACACTCCGGCAAAAAGAGCGGCCTCATCGCCGCCGGCACCGCCGCGGATTTCCACAATTACGTCTTTATCGTCATTAGGGTCAGAAGGCAGCAACAAAATAGTCAGCCTTTCCTCGTAAGCTGCAACCTCCGGTTTTAGTTCCTTCAGTTCTTCCTCTGCCATTTCCACAAGTTCAGCATCTTCTTGTGCATCAACTATTTCCTGGTCTTCCTTGATTTTTTGCATAAGTGTTTTATATTCACGAAAAACTTCGACTATGTCTGCCAGCTTGGCATGAGCTTTCGTGCATTTTTGCCACTCTGTCTGATTGCTGATGACGTCCGGATCGCTGATGCGTGCTTCCAGATCGAGAAATTTATCTTCCAGTGCTTGTAATTTGTCTAACATCTCATTCTTCTCCTAAACTAGCCTCTGCCAATTTTAAGGCAGGTTCTTCTTCGGGCAATACAGCCTTCAAAGCCGCAATTGCCACCTCTATCTGTGAATCATCCGGCTCACGCGTAGTAAGCTTTTGCAAATAAAGGCCCGGAAGAATAGCCGTACGCACCCAGCTATGTTCAATATGCGTACCGGCATAACGTATAATTTCATAACTGATGCCGGCAATAACAGGCATCAGAACAATTCTTGACAAGATTCTTTCAAGCAAATTCGGCCACCCCAAGAAAGTAAAGACAAACATGCTGATAATCATGACAATCATCAAAAAGTTAGTGCCGCATCTCGGATGCAGCGTTGTAAAACCGCGCACATTAGAAACTTCCAGGGGTAGGCCTGCTTCGTAAGCAAAAATCGTCTTATGTTCAGCACCATGATACTGAAATACTCTCTGAATATCCTTCATCCTGGATATTGCACCTATATAAATGAGAAAAATCATCATGCGCAAAATTCCTTCAAAAAGATTGAGCAGCATATGATTTTCCGTCCAGGTTTTCATAAAACGCATGGACCATGTCGGCAAAACAATGAAAAGGGCTATGGCAAGTACCATGGAAAACGCTATCGTCATTGCCATTTCTTTGCCTGTGATTTGCTCGTCTTCTTCTCCTGAAACCTGCGCAGAATAAGAAAGCGCTTTCATACCAAGAACCAAAGATTCACCGAGGACAATAATACCTCGAAGAAAAGGCTTCTTTAAAATCGGATATTTATCGGTAATAGAGCCGGAAGCCATTTTATCGATAATAATTTCTCCATCCGGCTGGCGCACTGCTACGGCGATGTTGCCGTCAGCTCCGCGCATCATAACGCCTTCTATGACGGCCTGGCCGCCCACATTTGGTTTTCTTTCCATAGTTTTCTCCTAATTGCGATGACAGAAAAAGTTCGGATATAAACACAGCAGAGCCCTGGCTCTGCTGCGACAATTCTTATTGTTCTGTTTTATAGCGTTTGTTGAATTTTTCAATACGGCCGCGTGCTGCCATATTACGTTGTTGACCGGTAAAGAACGGATGGCATTTAGAACAGACATCAACATGCAATTCATTTTTTACCGAACCGGACATAAATGTATTTCCACAGGCACAAACCGCTTTGGTTTCACCGTATTT
>JBOFWD010000088.1:0-11400 GCA_051653445.1 Acidaminococcaceae bacterium
ATAAGGAGAATAAAGCAAGGAAATGACTGCACCCAAGCATAGGAACGGTCCAAAAGGGATCGGATCTTTGCGCTGCTTGATGCCTGTTGCCAGGAGAAACACGCCAATAAACCCACCCAAAACAAAAGCCAGCATGAGACAAACTATAGCGGCCTTTAAACCCAGCCATAGCCCCAGCACAAAACTGAGCTTCACGTCACCAGCCCCCATGCCACCGCGGCTAAGAATGAAAATCAGCAGCATCAAGCCGCCGGCAACGCCCATACCATAAAGAGCATCCCAATAATCGCCATGAGAAAAATATACATAGGCAGCTCCGCCGGCAAGCATCACAATAAGTACCTCATCTAAAATTATCTGATGTTCAAAGTCAACGAAAGTAAGCACGACCAAACAAGCGGCAAATAAAAATACTAAGGCCAACTCTATTCCCGGCAAATAATAAAATCCACACAACACAAATAAAAAACCTGTAAGCAATTCTACAAACGCATAGCGCGGACTATACGGCGTGCTACAATAGCGGCATTTGCCACCAAGTAAGAAATAGCTGAGCACCGGTATCATGTCCAAACCATAAAGCCGATGCCCGCAATTTCCGCATGATGACGGTGGAGAAATGATAGACTTGCCTTCCGGCAGCCGATAGATACAAACATTTAGAAAACTGCCGACAACTAATCCTATTACAAAGTACGCAGCAATCAATAAATACAAAATATCACGTCCTTAGCGTATGTTTATTTTATTATAATGCTTTTCAATTTATTTGTTTATATTTTTAAAAATAAAATAGACGCACGCTCCAATACGTACGTCTTATATAATATTGTAGTCAATAATTATACTGCAAAATCATCATTTTTCTTATATTTGCTATTTCTTATTCACTATCATATTACAACGAAAACTTCCATTAAAAAGAACAGGAATGTCCCCGGCGGAATACCGTGAACATTCCCAATTAGCAGTCTAAATTATATGTCCGACATTTTGAATGCAGAACAAAATCTCAGCGCTTGCTTTTTTACTATAACTGTATTTTAGCAGAAGCAGCAAGAAGATCATCTACAGTCTTGGCATTGATAGTAGCACGTGCTGTTCCTCCGGTCGCGGTTGTAATGGCATATGATGTAGTCGCAGCCGCAACATTATGAGTAATTTGTTTACCAGCATTATTTGTAATAATGCAATCTCCAGCGGGCGGTTTTGGTTCGGATGCTAAGTAGGCACCATTTGCAGTCAAATTTGCCATACTTGGAGCAGACCCTTCTTTTGCATAATGCATCATAATAGCACTATCAATTGTTCTTAAATCGGCAACAACTTTTGCACCACGTGCCGATGCTGTTGCATCCATAAATCTAGGAATGGCGATACCTGCTAAAATACCTAAAATTGCAATAACAACAACAAGTTCAACCAACGTAAAACCTTTTCTGTTTTTGAAAAACTTCATAATAATTTTTGCCTCCTTTGGGTTTTAGAGACTGTGCAACACATAGTCTCTTTCTTTATTTATAGCTCTATAATAGCACCTTTTATATAAAAAACAAGCCCTCGATATAATTTTTACCAAATTCCAATGTTTTTTACCAAAATCAAGCACTTCCTACCTTGGTTATGATGTCAAACATAGGCAAAAGCATCGCAACAGCTATAAATCCTACGACTATGCCAAGTATAACTATCAGGAAAGGATCTAAAAGTGACTGCAGTCTTCCCATCATATCATCGACTTCCGCAGTGTAAAATTCGCTTATTTTGTCCAGCATATGGTCAAGGCTGCCTGTTTCTTCGCCGATAGCAACCATGTTCACTACCAAAGGCGGGAATAGCTTGCTTTTTTCCATCGGCACTGACAAACTACGTCCTTTTTGCACATTTACACGTGCTGCCTTAAAAACTTCTTCGGCCTGCAAACTGCCGGTTGCCTTACTGACAATCGTCAAAGCCGAAAGTATCGGCACACCACTGCGGGAAAGGCTGGCGAAAGTAGAGGCAAAACGAGCAATGATAATCTTGTTATATAGATCACCCAAAACAGGGATGCTCAAATAAAAATCATCACGCCACATACGAAATTCCTTTTTCTTGAGCGCTTCTTTATAGGCTATAAAAATCAATCCAATAAATGCAAAAATCGCCCACCAATAGCTCAGAAGAAAACTGCTGATTGACATAACAAATAGCGTAGGCCAAGGCAGCTTTACATTCATGGACTTAAACAATCCCACAAAAGTCGGCATGACAAAGGTCAGGATAATTCCAACTACGATGACGGCGACAGAGATAACAACAGCAGGATAAACCATGGCGGATTTCAGTCTGGCATTAAGTCTGTAATCTTTCTCATACTGTTCAGCTAAGCGATAGAGAACAGTTTCCAGCATACCACCTGCTTCACCGGCTTCAATCATGTGCACCATCAGGATAGGAAAGACATCAGGAAAACCTGCTAAGGCTGCCGAGAGCTGTAATCCCTTGCGTACTTCTTCGCCCACTTTCTGAATCACAACTTTAAAACTTTGATTGTTCGTTTGCTCAATCATGATTTCAAGAGCCCCTACCACGGAAACACCGGCACCGATCAATGTAGCAAACTGTCGGCAGAACATAGCAATGTCGTATAACGTTATTCTAGGTTTTAAAAAAGAGAATTCAAATGATTTTCTTTTCGGGACATCTTTTTTTATCTGCGTCGCATACATTCCTTGTTCGCGTATGTAAGATACAACGGCAGCTTCATTAGCAGCGCTAAGTTTGCCGCTGACAACTTCGCCCGAAGGGCGGCGGGCCTTAAATTCGAACATATCCATACTTTTGCTCCTCCTTGGCTAAAAGCCACGCAATAAACGTGCGAACATTTGAGGATCTACACAACGAGATTCCGCAACTTCCTTATCAACAATGTTCCTGCGAACAAGTTCCGCCAGTGATGCATCCATACTTTTCATGCCGAACTTCGCTCCGGTCTGTATATATGATGGAATCTGATGCGTCTTGCTTTCTCTGACAAGATTTCGTAAAGCCGGAGTAGCTATCAGTATTTCAAAGGCCGGCACACGTTTCACATTATCTTTTGTAATCAGAAGCTGCTGCGTTATTATCCCCTGCAAATTACCCGCTAACTGAATCCTTATCTGCATCTGCTGATGCTCCGGAAATACATCGATTATACGATTTACTGTGGATGCTGCGTCAGATGTATGAAGGGTTGCCAGGACAAGATGTCCTGTTTCTGCAGCGGTAATCGCTGTAGCAATGGTTTCCGCGTCGCGCATTTCACCAACAAGAATTACGTCCGGATCTTCACGCAGTGCCGCCCTGAGTCCATTAGCAAAAGTTTTTGTATCGGAATTTACTTCCCGTTGATTAACAATACTGTTGATGTGTTTATGTTTATATTCAATAGGATCTTCTAATGTTATAATGTGGTATTTACGCATGCGGTTAATTTTATCAATCATGGCAGCCAATGTCGTAGACTTACCGCTTCCTGTCGGGCCTGTAACAAGCACAAGGCCTCGTGGCAACATAGCAAGGTCTGCCATAACATCTGGAAGATTCAATTGTTCAAAAGTTGGTATGTCTTTTGCTATAAGGCGTATTACCGAAGCAATGCTGTTGCTCTGTCTGAAAAAATTAACACGAAAACGCGAACCGTCAGCCAACACATAGGAAAAATCTACTTCGCCTTTTTCCAAAAACTGTTGGTGACGTTTTTCATCCATCATTTCTTCTGCAATATGAAAAGTATCAGCATTCGTAAGCGTTGACCTGTCTGTTTTTCGCAAAATGCCATTAATACGAAATACCGGCGGCAATCCGACCGTCAAATGCACATCAGATGCACTCCGGGCAACCGCTTCTTCCAATAAATCATCAATCATCAGTTAGCCTCCCTATACATATGCAACACGTAATAATTCACTTACCGTTGTCTTGCCTTGCATGACTTTCTCAATACCGTCTTCTTTCATCGAAGTGGTCCCGTATTTCCTTCCAGCTTCAAATATTTCATTATCTGCCTCACCATTCATAATCATAGCTTTCATTTCTTCATTAATAGGCAGCACCTCATGTATCGCCATTCTGCCCATATAGCCTGTAAAATTACAGTTTGAACAGCCTTCGCCTTTCCACAGCTTTATTGGTTCGTGTTCGCTAATACCCAAATAGAGGCGCTCATCTGAATATGGTTCCGGCACATATTCTTTTTTGCAATGCGGACAAATTACCCTTACCAAACGTTGTGCTATTACACCGCGCACAGCAGAAACAACGAGAAACGGCTCAACGCCCATATCAAGAAGTCGCGTTATAGCTCCTGCAGAGTCGTTGGTATGCAAGGTACTGAAAACCAAATGGCCAGTCAGAGCTGCATTGATGGTTATTTCCGCCGTTTCTTTATCTCGGATCTCACCAACCATTACTATATTAGGATCCTGCCGTAAAATGGTTCTGAGGCCGTTGGCAAATGTTAATCCAGCTTTATTATTGACGGCGACTTGATTTACACCGATTATTCTATATTCTACCGGATCCTCGACAGTAATTATGTTCTTGGTTGGACTATTAACGTGCATAAGCGTAGAATACAAAGTAGTTGATTTACCGCTGCCTGTAGGACCTGTTACTAACACGCAGCCATATGACTTTGTAATCAGCTTGTTATACATCTGCATGTTTTTCGCTGAAAACCCCAAATCATTAAGAGCCACAGCCATGGCAGTCTTGTCAAGAATCCTCATAACAATCTTTTCACCTAAAATCGTCGGCAAAGTCGAAACACGAATATCTATTTGCCTGCCTTTTTCTAATACATTGATACGTCCATCCTGAGGCAGCCTTTTTTCGGCAATATCAAGATCGGCCATAATTTTTATGCGCGATAATATAGGTGCTTGTGTATTCTTCGGGAAAGAAATAACTTCTCGCAAAACACCATCAACACGAAAGCGCACTCGAAGATTCTCCTCCTGCGGCTCTATATGAATATCACTGGCACGGTCACGTACTGCCTGCTGTATCAAGGAATTGACAATGCTGATTATCGGAGCATTTTCAACTGTATCACCAACGTCATGCGCTGCTGAAGTAACAATTTCATCTTCTTTCAGTTTGCTTACCGCAGATTCAACGCGCCCCTGTACTCCATAATGATTATTAATAGCCATTGAAATATCTTTAGATTCCGCCAGCAAAGGCAACACTTCAAGACCGCTCACCATGCGCACATCATCAATAGCATAAAAATTGGTAGGATCGGACATAGCAACAAAAAGCCGCGCACCTTCTTTGCGAACAGGCAAAATATTATAGCGTTCGGCTAAAAAAAGAGGCACAGCTGCAATAGCGTCTTTTTCAATTTGTTCTTCACTCAAAGCAACATACTTAATCGCAAGCTGTTTTTCAAGAGTTTTGAGAATCTCCCGTTCGGTCAGATACCCTAGCGAAACAAGGGTTTCACCCAATCTTCTCCCGCTGGATTTCTGTTCATTTAGGGCGTGTTCTAACTGAGTGGAAGTAATACTTCCCGAATCGACAAGAATTTCTCCCAAACGTTTTCTCCTAACAACCACCTTGCCACCTCCAAGAATTTTTCATTTTTATTCTATTCGCAAGATACACGCGAAATCATCTAAAATTCAAGCAACAATGATTTACCTTTTTCCCTAAGTATACTATAATGAAGCTACGGTATCAATAATAATGATACGAGGAGGAATATCAATGAAATCTTCTGTAAGAAACAATGATAAATTTGCCAGCGTAATGATGGCAGCTTTTTTAATCATGGGTTCTGCACATTTTGCCTGTAGATATGACCTGGGAACACTCGTAGAGGGCTTCTTTCAAAAAGCCTCTGCAGAAACTATCATCTCACAGGATTCTGCGGCTGATTCCGGCGCGCCAGCCACAATAATCTCAGAACAAGGAATCATCAGCAAAGCTATTGCTCGCAATCCGTTCTTAATGCCTGTTGCTGCCACTCCTAATCCAACACAAACAACCCCCACCTTTCCAAGTGGTAATATTCCTTATACACCATCAAAAAATTCAGCTCCCGTTATTCCTGCAGAACCACAATTGCGTGGAATAATCAGCAAGGCCGGCAAAGCTTTTGCCATCATTGAGTATCAGGGAACAAGCAGTTATTACTCTGTTGGGCAAGCAATCGGAAATTATACGGTTAATAATATCAGCCAAAAATCTGTTTTACTCTCTGGTCCCGGAAACTCTTTAGAACTTTACATGGGGGGTAGCAATTGATGATAAAACTAAAACATAGCATATTTGCTATTTTATCTTCCCTCTTTTTTTCTTTTTACTCGCTGACTCCGGTTTTTGCGGCTGATAATGTTACCATGAATATCAAAGACGGTGAAATACGCGACGTATTAACTGCTTTATCAACTCTTGGTGAACAAAGCATTGTAACAGACGAAACAGTAAAAGGGAAAATATCAATATCATTTGATAACGTTCCTTTTGATACTGCCTTAGATTTAGTTACCAGGACCAAAGGTCTTGCTTATCGAAATGTCCATGGCGTAATTGTCGTTTCCTCTCAGGAACAAATAAGCAAATATTACGGAGATGTTGGCGTATTCAAACTTAATTACGCTAAAGCAGAAGATGTTAAGACGATGCTAAAAGACGTAATAAAAGGCGATGGCGCCGGCCTAAGCGTTGATCCTATTACCAATTCGATCGTCTTCACCGGCAATCGTGCTGACGAACAAAAAGTTCGTGACACTCTAGCCATGATAGATATACCCACTAAGCAAGTCACTTTAGAAGCCAAAATTATTTCCCTAACCAATGAAGGCAGTAAAAAATTAGGTCTTTTGTGGAACTGGGATGTATTGCCTCAGGCGCCTTCTTCTGGCAGCGGCACTTCATCAACAGGAACTTCTGTTTCTAAATATGGAGGTATCCTCCATCTTGGCCATGGTTATAAATCAAGCTTCCAGGCAACACTAACTGCCCTGTTTGTAGCTGGCAAAGGCAAAATTCTGGCAACTCCTCGCATTATAACGATTCCGGGCAAGGAAGCCAGCATCTTCATAGGCGACCATATTCCTGTGCTTACGGAAAAAAGTGAGGATGGAAAAACAACTACCAGTACAGAATATATTGATGCAGGCATCAAGCTTTCTTATACACCGGTGGTAAGCAACGATGGCTATATTACTGCCGTTGTCCATACAGAGGTAAGCACGCCTACGCTGATAGCGGAACTTAAAAATTACAAGATTTCCAGCCGCACAGCTGATACCAATGTGCGTATGCGTAACGGTGAGACGCTTATTATAGGTGGACTGATCAACGAAGAAGAACAGGAAAACTTAAGAAAAGTACCATTTATTTCCAACCTTCCTATTTTGGGAGAACTCTTCAAAGACCGCACTAAGACTAAAAATAAAACGGAAGTAATAATGATTCTTACCCCTCACATCACTGATGCAGGCGAATCTCCTGCTATCTATAACAGCGCTATTTTGGATTCTTTTAAAAATAAAGCTGCAGATACCAAAACAACTTCGAAAAAAGATGACTCTTCTGATGTTGAAGCACAACTGTCAATGCGTGAAAAAGCCGAAGCAATCTTAGGCAGAGATTTGCCGCAATAGTTTCAATAACAAAAGAACCATTTCAGATTAATCTGAAATGGTTCTTTTTATTTTTCTAACTTCATCCTCAATATTTTCTGCGCTGAGAATGCCAGAAATAATGGCGGCACCTTGTGCGCCGGCTTTTCTCACCGCTTCATAATTGTAAGCATTTATGCCACCAATACCTACTATAGGAAGTCCTGTTATCTTTCTGATATTTTTAAGCATACTGAGCCCTATTTCAGAAGCATCATCCTTGCTGTTAGTTGGAAAAACAGCACCAATACCCAGATAGTCTGCTCCCGCACATTCTGCGCTAAGCGCCTCTTCACAGTTATGAGCAGATACCCCTATGATTGCATCTGCTCCCAGGATATTTCGCGCAATAGCTGGCGGAATGTCGTTCTGACCCAAATGTACTCCAGCAGCTTTACAGGCAAGGGCAATATCTATTCTGTCATTAATCAGAAGAGGAACGTTATATTTATCACACAGTTTCTTCACTGCCAAAGCTCGCTGCAGAAAGATACCTCCATCGGCATCCTTTTCCCGCAATTGCATTAATGTGATACCGCCTTGCAGAGCAGCCTCCAGACAACGAAAAAACTCGCGTCCCTGCAAACAATGATGGTCAGTAACCAAATATATACTATAGTCGATTATTTGTTTCATTTTTCACCTTCTATCCCACCATTACAATCAAAAAATTACAACTGCCTCAGTTTGCTCATTTTTACAATTTTTTCAGAAGAAAGCAAATAGATAGCATCTAACAATCTCGTTTTAAAGCTTCCCGGACCTTCATTGTCTTTTAACGCGCCAAAAGCTGTCTCAGCAGCAATGTTCATGCTTTGGAGTCCGCACAAAGCCGCTAGCATGTAATCGTGCGAAGCCGCAGCCGCGCAGCCTATCAAGGTCGTTGTCATGCAGCCAGTGCCGGTAACTTTAGTAAGCATCTCAACACCATTACTGCCAATAATTGTATTCCTGCCATCACTTACCGCATCTTCTTTACCTGTAACAGTGAATACGCAGCCGTATTTTTGTGCTGCCTGCTCAGCCAGATTACCTATATCGCCAGGGCAATCTTCAAAAGAATCAACACCTTTTCCATGCCGTGTTTCCATAAGCAGTGTCCTGCATTCAGCATAATTGCCCCGCACAATACTTACACCGCCCCTTATTATCTCCAGAGCCGCTTCGAAGCGCAGATCTGATGCCATTACACCAACTGGGTCAATTACAATCGGTATGCCCTTTTTACGGGCTCTCACGGCGGCCAGCTCCATGCTGGCAAACTTTACTTTATTCATGGTTCCTAAATTAAGAACTAAAGCGTCTGCCGAACCTGTGATTTCACCCATTTCTTCAGCAGCGTCAGCCATTATCGGCGATGCGCCAAAACAAAGCGCTATATTGGCACAATCCCCAGCAGTAACATAGTTTGTCAAATGATGAATCAAAGGTTTTTGCGTTCTGACATATTCAAAAATTGCTTCAAACTCAGCATTAATTTTTATATCCATCATAATAACCCCGCCTTACGGTACAAAGCAAAAAAATGGTTTGTAGGTCCACAACCTGAACCAATATCCAAAGCATTGTTGATTGCTGTTGTGATATATTCCTTGCTGACACTTACCGCATCCTGCAAGGACAAACCTGATGCCAGATTTGCAGCCAGTGCCGATGATAAGGTGCAGCCAGTGCCGTGGGTATTCTTGGTATCGATGCGTTCACCGGTAAACCAAGTTGCTTCACTACCATCATATAATAGGTCATCGGCACTATCCTGCAGATGACCGCCCTTCATGAGAACACTCTTTGCCCCCAAAGCTATGATGTCCTTTGCCGCTTTGACCATGCCATGTTTATTATTGACCTCATAGCCAACAATTACCGATGCTTCAGGAAGATTAGGCGTAACCAATGTAGCTATTGGCAACAATTCATTAATCAGAGTTTTGCAGGCATCAGGTTCAAGTAATTGGTAGCCGCTCTTTGATACCATCACTGGATCTACTACAATTACCGCTGGTTGATAAAAGCGTAAACGTTCTGCAATTATCTTAATGATTTTTTTATCGGAAACCATGCCTATTTTCACTGCATCGACGCGAATGTCGTCAAAGACAGCATTAATTTGGGCCGCTACTACTTTCGAGTCTATATTTTGAACCATATTAACACCGCAAGTATTCTGAGCTGTAACGGCTGTAATGACACTCATACCATAACAGCCGAGCGCCGCAAAAGTTTTCAAATCAGCCTGAATGCCTGCGCCGCCGCTAGAATCCGAACCTGCAATTGTAAGCAAATTTTTCAAGCATTATCCCCCATTTGCACGAACGGGCACAGGCTGCTACTCCAGCTCGTGCCCGTCGATATTTAGCGCATCTTTATAATACTTCTTTTACCTTATTAACAACGTTTTCTATCGTAAAACCATATTTTTCATAAATAACATCGCCTGGAGCGGAAGCGCCAAATGTATTAATACCAATGACATTATCCTCAGAACCGGTATAGCGGCTCCACCCAAGCGTTACACCAGCCTCAACGGCAATTTTGGGCACGCCGGCAGGCAATACTTTTTTCTTATACTCAGCACTTTGATTTTCAAAAACATCCCATGACGGCATAGAAACTACGCTGACATTGATGCTTTCTTTTGCTAGTGCTTCCTGCGCAGCCAGGGCAAGATGAACTTCACTGCCTGTAGCAAGAATTATAGCCTTGCTTTCCTTGCTTGCATCGCCAGGATTTAATACATAAGCACCAAAACATGCACCGTCATGAATTTCTTCTTTATATTTTTGCAGTACAGGCATTTTTTGTCTGCTCAAAAGCAACGCTGTCGGCTTATTTTTATTCAAGCAGGCTGCTTGCCATGCAGTTGCTGTTTCAAGTGCATCCGCGGGACGATAAACAGAAAGCTCCGGTATAAGTCGCAAGCTCATTGTTTGTTCAATCGGCTGATGTGTTGGACCGTCCTCGCCCAAAGCAATGCTGTCATGAGTGAAAACGAATACAGACCTAATGCCCATCAAGGCAGCCATTCTAAGCGCCGGACGCATGAAATCAGAGAATACCAGGAAGGTGCCGCCATAAGGGATGAAGCCACCATGCAACGCCATACCATTCACAATTTTGCCCATAGCATGCTCACGAACGCCAAAGTGGATATTTCTTCCTGTACGGTCTTCCGCCGAGAAGAAGCCTCCTCCTTTAATATCTGTTTTATTGGAGGGCCCAAGGTCAGCAGAACCGCCTGCTAATTCCGGCAGCTGCATTGCCAGCTTTTGGATGATTTCTCCGGAAGCTTCACGCGTTGATGTTTTGCTGACATCAGCAAAAACTTTTTCGAGGCTATCCAAGTTGACCATTGTATCACCGGCGATGCGTGACTCAAGTTCAGAAGCAAGTTCAGGGTGCACAACAGCGTAGTCTGCCATCAAGCTCTGCCATTCTTTTTGTTTTTCTGCACAGCCTGGTTGTTTTTTAGCAAAATAAGCTTTGACAGATTCCGGAACATAGAATGAATTGCCAAGCGGCCAGCCTCCATCTTCCTTGGTCTTAGCCAAAGCTTCTGTGCCGAGTGGTTCACCATGCGCAGATGCACAATCTTGCTTAGGGCTGCCGCAGCCAATATGTGTACGTATAATAACTAAGCTTGGACGCTTCTTATCAGCTTTAGCTTCTTTTACAGCAGCAGTTATAGCGTCAATATCCTCTGCATCTTCAACTCGCAGGACTTGCCAGCCATAGGCTGTAAAAC
>JBOFWD010000089.1:0-1215 GCA_051653445.1 Acidaminococcaceae bacterium
TATCTGGAGTCCCAGACGAGGAAAAGTAGAAAAAAAAGTCAGTTCAACCCTCTTAATCTTCAGTTGCGCATTCAAAGATTTGTTTGCTATCTCCAGAACTGCAGGCGTCAGTTTCTCCGGAGTGAAAACGAAATTGATAGCAAACGCTATCACCATGAGTACAACGACAAAAAAAGTTCCGATAGAGAGGCTGGCAATTTTTATTCTTCTTTTAGTTTGGTGATTCATATTAAGTCCAGAAAGTCAGGTTGGTTAAAGTATAAGAATTAGATATAATTCCTAATATCCGCAAGTGTTTTTAATAAAGCGTTATATTTCAATGGATTATTATGGCTTTCAATTCACCCATTTGGGTGATTTTTTTTCCTTGTAAATCTTTGATTTATATGATTATACAAAAAATGATGCGGATTTAAGGTAATTATTTTTTTTCAGTTCGTCCACTGCTAGCTCTAGTTCTTTGTACCAGGCTTCGCCAAATTTGCGGATCAGAGGTTCCTTAAGGAACTGATAAACGGCCACATTTTCTTTTTTGCCCAGAAGGACAGCCGCCTTACAAACATCCCAACGATGATAGTTCACCGCTTTGTACGGTCCATAGTCACCAATACGTATGGGATAAAGATGACAAGATACCGGTTTGTAAAAGTCTACTTTACCCTCTCGATAAGCCTTTTCAATAGCACAGTAACAGCAACCATTCTCATCGTAACAAGTAAAGACACAATCCTTACCATTAACAATAGAAGTCACCAAATCGCCTTCCTCATCAGTATAGACAACCCCTTGCTTGTCGATTACTGCACGGGCTTCGGGTGAAAGTTCATCCCAAACGAAAGGAAGAGCTTCCTCCAATTTCTCAACTTCATCCAGTTCGACCGGAGCTCCGGCATCACCTTCAATGCAACATTCACCTTTACAAGCATCAAGATTGCAAAGAAATTTCTCTTTCAGCACATCCAGAGAAACTACTACATCATCAATTTGAATCATCTTATATTTTTTAAAGCTTACAAAAATAGTCAAAACCCCAATTAGGAAATCTGTATATTTTTTAAATAAATATATTTGTTGCAAACAGCGTTCAATCAGCAAAGAGTTGTTTTACAACAAAAACTAAGGCTACCAAAGTTCGCAGAACTTCAGTAGCCTTAATGTAATTATAGGTAATTATTATTTAATCAGCACATTACCGGTCATTTCCTGAGGAGCATT
>JBOFWD010000090.1:0-10985 GCA_051653445.1 Acidaminococcaceae bacterium
TTTTTGGCATATTCTCGCCAATTCATCTCAATAGCAGAGTCCAATTTTGCCAGACGATAAATGGCATTTTCAATTGGAGCGAAAAAATGATCCAGAAGTGTTTTTTGCGGGGAAAATACTTTTGTCATATATTTCCCTAGTGGTAAGGCGATTAAAAGCAACACAGCAAAATAAGCAATAAACAAAAACAAATCATTTAACATTTTAAAAAGCCTCCGGTTTCATTAGTGCATAGATTAGATAAATTAATAAAAAACTTGCCAGTATTCCGGCTAGTTCATAATCAGTCATATTAAGTCCTCCTTGCTTTTTGGTATGATTTGGCACAGTTTTATTGTATAGCCATTGTGTATAAGTATGTCGTGAATAATGGGGCGTTTCGTGTAAATAAAATGTCAAGAAAATGGAAATGACCCCTTAAAAGGGGTCATTTCCATTTTTACTTTATAAGTATTAATTATATTTTTCAAGGATTCAGTCAAATTTTTCTTTTTGATGTGCACCATCACAAAAAGGTTTATTTGCTGATTTACCGCAGCGGCATAATGTATAATGGCTTTCGGCCTGCGGCACGGTCTGGTCGGCATCTTTAATGATAATGCCGCCATTGCAGCAGAGTGGCCCGTCTTTGACTATTTTAATTACGGATTGGTCGTCACCCCAATCAACAGGGTGTTCATCATTGATTGTGTAGCTCAAGGCACCCGAGGGACAACGCTTGATGACAGCAATAATAGATTCTGCATCTGCTCCATCGGGGTTAATCCAAGGTTTCTTACAGGTATCGAATACTTTTGGCAAGCGGTTTAGGCACTCTGCCGAATGTGCGCATATATGGCGATTGTCGTGAATCGTTATAGTTTTACCTACATAGGCTTTACTGCTGCAAGGCGGCCTATGTTCGCCGGGAGTTCCTTCAAAGCCGATTTTGCTATGAGTGCCATCACAATAAGGCTTTTGCGAAGATCCGCCGCAGCGGCAAAGAGATGTCACTGCTTGAAGCGGTAAATCTTTGCCTTTGGAATTTTCAAGCTTTTCAACATCAACAGCCATATAGGGACTGTAACGTGAAAAAACTATTAATGGTTTTTTGTTCGTTCCTGATTTGTCATTATTACATTTACCCAATCTAATCACTCCTTTGCCTTATATCTGAATGAATTATATGCCAATATATAATAAAAAATATTGCAGCAGCAATGGATGACCGGTATCTATGAAAAGATAGATATAATAAAGGTCTCTATTCATAATATATTCGACTAAAGCTATATAAAACCTGCAACTCAATATCTCAAGAATAATGTGGAAAATATTGTTTGGTACAAGGCAGGAAATAAGGATTTGCAAGAGAAAGTTACAGAGACTAAAGAAGAAAAATCCAAAACATGGGTCCTACATGTAGTGGTTTAACTTTACAACGTATACCTTATATGCTAAAATCATTTCCAACGGATAATCATTATTCATATTGGGAGGCATAACTTTGGACGCATTAACTGATTACGAATCTAACACGAATATTGGTGGTAACTGGTACGAAACGCTGGCTGGGCATGAAATAACCACCAGAAAATATTTTCATGACGGTGAAGATTTTGCTGTCTTTGCCAAGCGCGTTTCCGGCATCTTCAGCAATGCTGAACTGCGCAAGATTATGAAGAGAGCTCTCTATCGGGCAGATTTTTTCCCCGCGGGCAGATCGCTTTATGGCGCAGGTGCCAAGGGTAAATTCAAGGCCAGTATGTCGAACTGCTATATCTTGCCAAGCCCGGATGACAACATCGAGTCTATCTTTGAAATTGCGAAGAAGATGGCTAGGATATTCAGTTATGGCGGTGGTTGCGGTATTTCGTTGTCTAAGCTGCGTCCAAAGGGTGCACGTGTCTATAATGCGGCGAAAACTTCCACGGGTGCCGTAAGTTTCATGGAAATCTATGATGCGGCAGGCAACGTTATTGGCGCCAACAATAGGCGCGCAGCTTTATTAATAGGCTTGGACTGTAGCCATCCCGACATTGAAAATTTTCTGGAAGTAAAAAAGAACAACACGAAAATTCAAAGCGCGAACATATCCATCCTGTTTAATAATGAATTTATGGAAGCTGTTCGTGATAACAAAGAGTACACCCTGCGATTTGACGTGGAGACAACAGGAGAAAAGATCAGCAAGGTCATTAACGCCCGCGAGTTTTTCCTGAAGTTCGCCCGTGCCAATTATGATTGGGCAGAGCCGGGCTGTTTGTTCATGGATCGCATCCGCTCGCATAACCTCTTGGCAGGCTATCCGGCTGATGAATATTACATCGAGATCAGCAATCCGTGCGCGGAATATCTTGGCAATGCTTACAACGCGTGTAACCTCGGAAGCATCAATATCTATAATGCGGTAAAAAATCCTTTTACTAAGGAAGCCGCCATCGATTTTGATTACCTTGCCAAAGCGGTGCAGACGGGCATCAGGGCACTGGATGAAATTCTGGATTACGGTTATGACATGCAGCCTCTGCCGGAAAACAAAAAATGTATTGAGGACTGGCGTGCTGTCGGTCTGGGTATTTTCGGCCTGGCAGATGCTTTCATTGCTCTTGGCTTGCGTTACGGCTCCCCGGAATCAATCGCGCTTGTCGATGAATTGATGAACAAGATCATGTATAATGCCTTGAAAACTTCCAGCCTCTTGGCCAAAGAAAAAGGAGCCTTCAAAAAATTCAACTTCGAATATATTAAGCAATCACCAATCGTCCAAATGTATCCGGAACTATTGGCTGATATCGAAAAATACGGCCTCAGAAACGGCTCGCTGCTTTCCATAGCTCCGACCGGCAGCATTGCTACGATGTCAGGTCTTTCCGGCGGCATCGAACCTTTGTTCCAGCTCAGTTATGAACGTACTACTCACGCTCTCCAAAAAGAACAGAAATATTTCAAGGTAGTTGCCAAATCTGTGGCAGATTTGCTTAGGTACAACGGCATCGAGATTGAGAAAATAACCAATGAACAAATCAGGGAACAGTTCCCGTACGTGGTCGCTACACATGACATCGATCCGCTTGAGCGCGTTGAGTTGCAGGCTGTGCTGCAGAAATACGTTGATAATGCGATATCATCAACGGTTAATTTGAAACAAGAAGCGACGGTTGAAGACGTTTTCAATGTTTTTTACACTGCATGGGCGAAAGGCTGCAAAGGCATCACTGTTTTTCGAAGCGGCTGCGAACGGGCGGCTATCTTAATCAGCGAGCCGGAGAAGAAGGAAACAGCTTCAACCAGCAAAGGCTCAGCGGGTGTTGACTTTGACAGCATTGCTCCGATCAAGTCGACAGATCTTGGCAGCGTCAGCGGGTCGAAGGTTGTGAAGCATACGGCCTGCGTCAAGAACCTGTATAATCATGTTTATACAAACGATACGGGGCACATTGTAGAAGTTTTCACCAGTGCTTCGCAAGGTTGTTCATCTAATATAGCGACTATTACTCGTCTTGCTTCCCTATGTCTCAGAAGCGGCATCAGCGTACAGGAAATTGTGGCAGAGATGAAATCAAGCCATTGCTCAGCCTGCGCCACTTTGAAAGCTAAGGGTGATACCAGCGTTTCCAATTCCTGCGGCACGGCGATTGCCGAAGCGATTGAGGCTGTCTACAAGCCGGAAGGGACTTCTTTGGCTCAAACGAAGAAAAAGACGTTGCCTGTCCAACCGGCGGCGGCGGCTCTTAACAACGAAGTTGAAGAAGACAATGGGCTTTTGGCTTGCCCGCAATGTGGGAAAAAGACGCTGAGACCGGAAGGACGCTGTTTTACCTGCAGCAACTGTCTGTGGACCAGGTGCGATTAAAACAATTTATAAAGACAAATATGCTTAAGAAGCCTTCTGTGCTATAATTTTTGTAGCGTATGTTAGGAGGCTTGGAACATGGCACAAGAATTGATATCTGAACAATATTTAGCACAAGCATTGGCAATTTTGCCCAAAGGGGCATTTCTGACCACGGCGGCAGGCGACAAAGTAAATACAATGACAATCGGCTGGGGAAGCATCGGTACAGTATGGCAGAAACCCTGCTTCATGGTGATGGTGCGCCAGTCCCGGTACACGCATGAATTGATCGAAAAAAACACCGAATTCACGGTAAGCATCCCTATTAACGAGATGAAAGAGGCTTTGGGATTCTGCGGCACTAAGTCAGGCCGTAATATCGATAAAATCAGCGCTGCCGGTTTGGCCTTGCTGCCGGGCAAAGCTGTCAGTGTGCCGGTTATCAAAGGCTGCGGCTTGCATTTCGAATGTAAAATAGTCTATAAACAGACGATGGAGCCAACCTTGCTGGATGAGCATAACGATGAGGCATGGTACAAGAATGGTGATTATCATATAATGTATTATGGAGAGATTGTCGCCGTTTATACAGAATAGCAATTCGGTTGAGTCCGGCTGGTATTGATTCCGGCCGGGCTCTTTGTCTATCTGAATTTATGGCGGCCTTGCTGTAACAAGCAATATGCAGACAAGTGATGAAAGGGTGTTAGGCGCATGGAACAAGAAAATACTACCGATTTAAAAACTATATATCTGGCGGGAGGTTGCTTCTGGGGCACGGAAAAATATCTGGAGCAATTAGAGGGCGTTATGAGTACGGAAGTAGGTTATGCCAACGGGCGGACGGAAAATCCCGGTTACGAAGATGTATGTTGTAGAAATGCCGGCCATGCCGAAACGGTAAAAGTAGAATATGACTCAAATGTTCTGCCGCTAAAAGACCTATTACCACTTTTTTATGAAGTGATTGATCCGACAAGTGTCAATCGTCAGGGCAATGATCTTGGCACGCAGTATAGGACAGGAATCTATTATATAGAAGAAACTGATTTGCCAATCATCAAGGAATCCTTAAAAGAACTGAAAAGAGAATATCCCGTGCCTTTGGCTATCGAAGTAGAGCCGTTGAATAATTATTATCCGGCGGAAGAATATCATCAAAAGTATCTGGACAAAAATCCAGGCGGTTATTGTCATATTGGCGAAGAGGAATTCGCAAAAGCAAAAGCAATGCAAGCAGTGAAAAAGCCATACCAAGTCAAAAGCAAAGAAGAATTAAAGACCACGCTGACGCCTCTGCAGTATGAAGTTACGCAGAATAGCGCTACCGAACCGCCTTTTCAAAATGAATATTATAATAATTTCAAGGAAGGCATCTACGTAGACATTACTACCGGAGAGCCGCTCTTTGTGTCGACAGACAAATTTGAATCCGGCTGCGGCTGGCCGAGTTTTTCCAAACCGATCAATTCTGATTTGGTACAAGAACTAAAAGATAGTACCCTTGGTATGGAGCGGATTGAAGTCAGAAGCAAAACGGGCGACGCCCACCTCGGACATGTTTTCCCGGATGGGCCGAGTGAACTTGGTGGTCTGCGCTACTGCATCAACAGCGCATCGCTCAAATTTATTATCAAAGAGGAAATGACAGCTAAAGGCTACGGCTACCTGCTTGAGTTACTGGAAAAAGAATAGAAGTGCCAATCAGACTTAATTAAATATGTCATCGCGACCGGAGCGGAGGGATCTAAATAAGTTAAAGAGAATCAAGATTCCTCGACTGGCGCTCGGAATGACTAAATCGAGGCTTAGATTATAAACATAGGTAATATGTCATCCCGACCGAAGTGGAGGGATCTTATAGCAAAAGGAGCACAGGCAATTAATGGCCGTGCTCCTTTTGTGTTTTAAATTAGTTTTACTTATTATTAATAATAGTTAACGCCGCTTTGAGATAGGACTGGATCGTCAATCTTATTCCAGATGAGCTTGGAGATCAAAGCCATATCATTAAACACCAAAGCATTGTTATCATCATAGCCACGATTTTCATCAGGTACGTCTGCCGTCATAATACACAGTACATAATCACGATTACGTCCAAATATGATACCGCAGTCATGAATCGCATTGCCAAGCTCGCCGGTCTTGTGTGCTATGCGCAGGTCATGAGGCAGGTTGCCAGGGATGCGTTCGTTCCATTGTTGACGGCACAAAATGCCGATCATTTCTTTGTCACTCTTGGAGTCAACTAACTTGCCTTGATAAAGCAGTTCATAAAAATGCGCCATATCTTTTGGTGAAGTCCAGTTGTCGCGACCGGCTTTGGCAGCTGCAGAGTCTAACATCTTTCTGCCGAGAACCGTATCCGTGCAGCCGATATTCTTTATAAAACCGTTAACACGGTCATAACCGATTTTGTCAATTAAGAGATTGGTAGCTGTATTATCGCTGACTACAATCATCTGCTCTATCAGTTGGCGTACCGTAACTTTGGTGCCGGCAGGAACTTTATCCAAGGAACCCCAGGCTCTCTGGTCTTCCTTATGGATGATGACCTGTTCGTTAAAGTCCAACTTTCCTTCTTTTTTCAGCTGGTAAGCTTCGCCCATAATATAAACCTTGATTAAGCTTGCGGAACGTTGACGCATAGGATTCAGATAAGCTTCCTCTCCTGTCTTGAGGTCGCGTACCAGAATAGAATACTTGGTGGTCTGAGTCTTGCAGGCCGTCTTGATTTTCTGATCAATCCAATCTGCTGTCACGAAATTACTTTCGGCAGCATTAGCCGTACCGGCTAACGAGGTAAAACAACCAATAGCCGCCAATGCCAGAGACAATACTGCATTTTTGATGTTCATTAATAAGACCCCTCTCAAATTATTGCGAAGCATATCATACACATTTATAATTATAGCACTTAATTCACAATTAGTTCACAATTGTCCCCCCTGTATTCGAAAAATATAGCTGGGAAAATATTGATTAACGCCTAAAACACCAATACTAGTCGCTAGGGCAACTGGGGAAGGTAACGTGTCATCCAGACCGGAGCGGAGGAATCTGGTAGTGCCAAGGCAAATGAGCCTTTTGGGCACTATTTTTATGCCTAAATAATCGAGAATATGGACAAACGATAAATGTTTGAAAATTATGGCAGGAATGTAGGAATTAATAGCGAACCCTCAAATATGAAATTAGCCTAAAAAATTAGATTTAAATGTGAAATCGGCTGGTTAGATGAGCGTGCCGAATCAATATACGCGAGAAAGGAGACAAACATGAGAATTATCCTGAGCAGGAAGGGTTTTGATAGCGCAAGTGGTGGTTATCCCAGTCCTATCTTACCTGATGGTAGAATGATATCATTACCTATCCCGGAAGAAAATTCCGGCGTTCAATATTCCCAATTATCGCTTACGCATGAGAAAAGCTATTGTTCACTTATGCAGGAATTGATGGGTAATGAAATAAGGTTGGAAAATTCGAAACTGTGTTTTAAAAAAGCCCCATGTTGCCACCTTGATCCGGATATCTACAAGAATATTTACAAAGACCCTACGAAACGCACTGAAGGTTGGCGTGGGGTATTTGGACAAGTTAACGGCGCTCAAACTCATCTCGAAAAGCAGGGCGTGAAAGAGGGGGATTTATTTCTCTTTTTCGGCTGGTTCAGAAACACAGTAGCTGGAGAAAATGGGTATGCTTACGACAAGATGGATAAAGGCGGCAGGCATGTTTTATTTGGCTATCTACAAATAGGAGAAATAGTTCATAAGCCCGAAATGCAGACAGGCCTGTATAAGTGGCTAGATAATCATCAGCATCTTAACAAGAATGTCTATGCTAATTCACATAAAAATACGCTTTATTTGGCAACGGAACATCTTTCGTTTGCACCTGACTTACCAGGTTATGGAATATTTAATTTTTCGGAAAATCTAGTTTTGACAAAAGAAGGAGAAATAAAGTCGAAATGGGCATTGCCTGATTTCTTTAAAGAAATAAACATAAGCTTTCATAAAAAGGATTCTTGGAAGGATGGATATTTCCAGTCAGCCGGAAGAGGCCAGGAGTTTGTTATGGAAGCAACCCCGCAAATTGAAGAATGGGCACGCGATATTATAAGAAAAAATGTAGTCACTTAAGAATTCGTGTGGTCAGGATAAAGTCGAATGCAAATGGGATATGAGAAATAAATACTTACTGATAGGACCGAAACCCAAAGCAAGACTTGCAGAAATTTTTGAAACGACTCCGGACGTATTTGAGCCAGCTCCTAAAACAGATGGTAGTAATATAGAAGTTTGGAATAGAGGAGCGGAAGACCGTTCTGACGCAAGAATGGTTTTGGATAGAATAGCAAAAGAAGTCGGTGAGCCAATACCACCGCTTGCAAAAGATAGTGAAACATAACCAAAGATTTTTAGTTCAGCAGCCGCTAAAAGTGTTTGATGACATGAATTTGTGGCTCGGCATTCGTCAGGCGATTGATGTTATTAACAAGAATGCGGCGGCATAATTAACTGAAATATTTTTACCTAAAAGGTAAAAATATTTCAGTTTTGTTTAATAAAGTGTTACAATATACTTGAAACGGGAAGGAAAAGGCCTGTTTATGGAGATAAGGTACAAGAAAAAAGAACTGAAAAATATATGCGAAAATTATAAAAAAGTTAAAAAAGAGTTTGGTGCAGATGTTGCCGAAAAGCTCTTCAGCGCGATTGATTTCATAGAAGCAGCGCCAAGTATTGCCGATGTTAAAAACTACCCGCCATTTCATTTTCATCCGCTTCAAGGCAATAAAAAGGGCGAGTATGCAATTGATTTGGGTCGAAAGTTGGGCTTCAGGTTGATTCTCAAACCACTTAATAGTGACGGTACTTTTAGTAATAATGAACAAATTTATAGCGCGAAAGCTATAGAGATTGTCGTTATTTTATTGGAGGAGGTGAGTAACCACTATGATTAAATTCGAATATAAGGAAATAATTGCCTTTCATCCAGGCTATTATGTTAAAGACATTATTGAAGATTTAGAAATGAATCAGTGTGAATTTGCTAAAAGGCTGGAAATTACAGAGAAGACACTTAGCAAGTTATTAAGTGGCGAAGCGCCTATGTCTAGAGAAATAGCGAAAAAGATGTCTCAGATGCTTGGCACGTCTGTTGATGTTTGGCTTGAATTGCAGAAAAAGTATGAGGACAAATGTTGCCAAATTGAGCAATTGCAAAAACTTGAAAGAGAGACGAAATGTCTGGAAGAAATTGACTATAGTTATTTTAGTAAACTAAATGTTGTAGCGCCGACAAAGGACAAGAAAGAAAAGGTACAAAATCTGCGGAAATATTTGCAAGTGGCCTCTCTTTGTACGCTTGGCAAACCTGATCTACTGGCAGCATGCAAGACTTCCGTGCCGGAAGTGGAAGTAAAGCACGTTATTAATGCCAATGCCTGGATCCAAACAGGTATCAATTTCGCTAAAAACATGATTTGCGATCCGTTTGATGGTAAAAAACTAAAAGAAGCTTTAATGGAAATTCGGCAGATAACAATGCAGGATCCTACGGTCTTTTATCCGCGGTTGAAAAAGATGTTGGCGGAATGTGGCGTGGCTTTGGTGGCGTTGCCGTATTTGAGAAATTCTGGAATTAATGGCGCAGTTAAATGGCTAAAGAATGATAAAGTTTTATTGCTTATAAATGACCGTAAAAAAACTGCTGACTTATTCTGGTTTGCGCTTTTTCATGAGCTTAAACATATACTGCAAAATCGAAAAAAGGCAGTTTATATTTCGTATGAACATAAGGCGGATTCTAGGCTGACTTTGGGTGCAGGTGATGCGGACAGTGAAAACGATGCCAATGAATTTGCCGCTAACTTTTTGTTGCCGCCCAAACAATATCAAAAATTTATTGCTGCCGGTGACTTTAGCGAAGAAAAGGTAAAGAGCTTTGCGGAAGAGGTAGGAGTTAACTTCAGTATTATTATTGGCAGGTTGCAACACGATGGTCACGTAGATTGGAAAGATAAGTTATCAGGGCTTAAAGAGCAGTATGTAATAGGATGAATTTGAGAACGCATAATAAGCTTAGATTCCTCGATTGGCGCTCGGAATGACAAAATCGAAGTTTGAATATAATCAAGTTGAGGATTTATATACTACATCTGATATTTATAAGGGATTAGATACTCAGAGTGAATATAATTGTTTTAGTAATGGCAACCCAATCTTTATTTAATGAAATAAGGAGGCTGATCTTTTGAAAAAATTGTTTTTAACCTCATACTTTGCCGGTACGGCACAGTTATTCGAGCAGTATTTTGGAAGCGCTGAATTTGAGAAAAAGGTGGTCTTTATTCCGACTGCTGCCAACGTCGATGAATATAAGAAGCATCTTGCAAAGGCTCAGAATAAATTGTCAGAACTTGGTTTTGCTGTGGAAGTTCTTGATGTTGCAGCTGCGCCAGAGCGAGAGGCCAGAGAAAAGATAGAGCAAACGAACTATCTTTATATTGCCGGTGGCAACACGTTTTACTTATTGCAGGAATTGAAAAGGAAAAATCTCTTGGACTTAATTACCAGGCGTGTCAGCGAAGGAATGATTTACATCGGCGAATCGGCAGGTGGAATGATTACTTCGCCGAATGTTGAATATGTGCAGCCAATGGATCCTAAAGAACTGGCTCCTGAGCTGTCGTCCTATGAAGCATTGAAGTTGGTTGATTTTTATCTTTTGCCGCATGCAGGAGAGTTCCCCTTTGCGGAGGCGGTTGAAGAAATCATTGATACCTATGGAGCTAAATGCAATTTCCTTGCGATTAATAACAAGCAGGTGATCATTGTTCACGGTAATGAAGTGAACAAACTTTAGGTGTTTTTGATTAGGATAATAAAAAGCTGACGGTAGTTTAAAGGAAGTGAAGCAAAAGGATTGAACATTGGCAGTATTCTGATTAGTAGAACTTTTTAAAGAGGGGGTTGCCTTATTGTTCTTAGCGTGATACTATGTACAAGTTCCAGTTACGGAGCGGATATCACAAAGAAAACTTCAAAAAAGTTTTCCAAGAAAAGTGTTGACAGCATCGACGCGAAGTGATATTATAGTCAAGTCGCCGATAGCGGCGAGCAAGAACCTTGAAAACTGAACATAACCAAAAACGAAT
>JBOFWD010000091.1:0-5401 GCA_051653445.1 Acidaminococcaceae bacterium
GAAACCAAGTAATAATCCTGCACGATAAACCAAAAATGCAGTTATCCAGGCAATCGCGATTTCATAGCACATAATTAAAAACACTTGCCATGCCGAACCTATTTCTTTATACATGGTAGTCAAAGCAGCGACGCAGGGAATATACAATAAGATAAAGGACAGGAATGAAGCGGCAGACAAGGGTGTAAATATCTGGCCTAAGGCAACCGGCGAAATCAAATCCTGTTGCCCGGTACCGGTTAAAACGGCCAAGGTGCTGACAACTACTTCTTTGCCGGCCAAACCGGTAACAAGTGCTGTTGCAGCATGCCAGTGCCCAAAACCTAATGGCGAGAAGAATGGAGCTATCATCATGCCGATGTTAGCAATAATGCTGTTTTCAGCGTTGGCGACCATATTCAAACGCAAATCGAAATTTTGCAGAAACCAAATGACGATGCTTGCCAGAAAAATAACGGTGAAGGCTCTATTGATAAAATCTACTGCTTTTTCTTTCACTTCCATCAGGACATTTTTAGCAACCGGCAATCTGTAAGCAGGCATTTCCATTACAAATGGAACCGGATTGCCTTTATAAACACATATTTTTAGCAAATAACTTGAAATTACGGCGATCAAAATGCCTAAAAAATAAAGGCTTAGCATTACGATTGCGGCATGATCGGGAAAAAAAGCTGCGATAAAGACGCTGTAAATAGTTAGTTTCGTACTGCATGACATAAATGGCATCAAGATAATCGTCATTTTGCGGTCACGTTCGCTAGTGAGGTTTCTGGTAGACATAATGGCAGGTACTGAGCAACCGAAGCCACAGAGCATTGGGACTACCGAACAGCCCGATAAACCAATTTTACGCAAAAGTTTATCCATTACGAATGCTATACGGGACATATAGCCGGTATCTTCCAAAAGTGAGAGGAAAAAGAATAATGTTACGATAATAGGGAGAAATGATAAGGTTGTTCCTATACCAGTAAAAGCGCCATCAATAATTAGAGAATGGATTGTCGGACTTACACCGGAAACCGCTAAAGCGTTGTCTGCGTAATCGGTGATGTTATTGATGATAACCGCGAGCAATTTGCTGAGAAAGGCACCAATAACGTTAAACGTAAGCCAAAAGACAAGTGACATTGTCAAAACGAAAATAGGAATTGATAAATATTTATTAGTAAGATATTTATCGATGACATGTGAGCGTGTTTGTGCTAAAGTTTCACCGGCTTTGCGCACTGTTTCACTGCAGAGTTTTTCAATATAGCTGTAGCGCATGTCAGCAAGTGCTGCTTCGCGGTCGGTTTCAAGAGCTGTTTCCATATCATCGGTAACGTGCGCGATGATATCTCTTTCATTAGGTGTTAATTGAAGTTCCTCAGCAATCAGCTCGTCACCTTCAATCAGCTTTGTTGACGAAAAACGCAGCGGCAAACCTTTTGCCCGGACCTTTGGTTCAATCATGTGAGCGATTGTATGAATGGCGCGGTGTGTTTCACCTGAACAAAAATCAATTCTTTTAGGTAAAGTATTTGCTACGGCAAGTTTGATTGCACATTCGATCAATTCATCAAGGCCTTCGCTTTTGCCGGCAGAAATAGGCACAACCGGTACTCCCAATATCTCCTGCAGCTTCTGAAAGTCAATAGAACTGCCGTTGGTTACGAATTCATCCATCATGTTCAGCGCGATGATCATCGGCAGATTTAATTCCATAATCTGTAAGGAAAGATAAAGGCTTCGCTCAATGTTTGTTGTGTCAATGATGTTAATTATAACATTTGGTTTGTCGCGCAAAAGCAAGTCACGCGTAACAATTTCTTCGGGAGTGTTAGGAGAAAGAGAGTAGATTCCCGGTAAATCAATAATTTTTATATTCTTCTGGTTTTTCAGAGTCCCTTCTGTTTTCCCGATGGTCGTTCCCGGAAAATTGCTTACATGCTGGCTGCTGCCAGTCAGTTCGTTGAAGAGGGTACTCTTACCACTATTTTGGTTACCAACCAGTGCAAAAGTGAGCTTCATTCTTTTACCTCGATAATTTCAATTTTATTGGCTTCTTCGAGTCGGATGGTCAATTCATAACCTCGTAAAAATAGTTGGATTGGGTCACCCAAAGGTGCTTTTTTTCGAACAAGCACTTTTGTTTTCGGTGTCAGACCCATATCAAGGAGACGGCGCCGCAGCGGGCCAAAACCGCCAACTTTTGTTATTACCCCTGAGTGGCCGATACGCAATTCGTCTAAAGTCATGGCAAACATCCTTTCGGTTTGTCTAGGCTAACTCATAGACAAAAATAAAAAAATCAATCTCTACGTAAAATATTATAAGCTAATTCAACGAACAATTAAAGAAAAAGAAAAAAATCTTATAAGCTATTCTTTGATTTTGTGATAACCAAAGCTTGTAATGTGATAGATAAAAAGAAAAATTAAATAAGTTTGACATAAAAATTAAAAAGGTTATAATACTAATTAAGAATTATTATCAAATGGAGAAAAGATAATGATTACACGAAATACAATACAAAAGCAACTGGTATTAGAAGCAATTTGTGCTTTGAAAAATCATCCTACGGTGGATGAAGTTTATAAGTATATTGCTGAAAAGTATCCGGGCATAAGCAAAGGAACGGTATATCGAAATATTAACACCTTGGTTGATACGGGTGTTGTTATGAGAACAAGTTGTTCTGCCGGTCCTGATCGTTTTGATCACATGGTGCAGAAACACTATCATGTAGCCTGCCGGCAATGCGGATGTTTTACTGATGTTCCATTAGATTATAATGGCCATCTTGATACTCAAGTTTCTGATTTAACAGGTTATGCAATTGATAGTCATGATATTGTTTTTTATGGACTTTGCCCTCTCTGCAAGGGAAAAATGCGTGAGAGCGGCGAGATACAAAAAGATTAAAACAATATCAAGTCAATATATTATTAATATGGAGGAGATTAATTATGGTAAATTTGAAAGGCACAAAAACTGAAGAAAACTTAAAGACTGCATTTGCAGGAGAGTCACAGGCAGCCACCAAATATGCTTATTATGCGAGCCAAGCAAAAAAAGAAGGCTATAATCAAATTGCCGATATTTTTGCAGAAACATCCGGAAATGAAAAAGAACATGCCAAACTTTGGTTCAAGGCGCTGCATGATGGTATGCCAAGCACTATCGAAAACCTGAAAGATGCTGCAGACGGTGAGAATTACGAGTGGACAGATATGTATGCCAGCTTTGCTAAAACTGCTGAAGAAGAAGGGTTCCCAAGAATTGCCTATTTGTTCAAAGCCGTAGCTTCAATTGAAAACGGTCATGAGAAGAGATATCGCAAATTACTTGAGAATATTGAAAACGGCTTGGTTTTCCAGCGTGAAGAAGAACAAGTATGGATTTGTGCTAACTGTGGACATGTTGTAATGGCTAAATGTGCTCCTGAGAAATGCCCTGTATGCGACCATCCGAAAGCCTATTTCCAAATTAAACCTTGCAATTTCTGATAATATATTAGAAATCAGGCAGGCGGTGTAACCGAAAGCGGTTATGCCGCCTGCTTTATTTGTTTTGTGTTTTCGTATATAATAGCAAGGAGTCATAGAGGCATTTCTAATGCTTTAGTATAAATAATCAACAAATCCTTAAAGGAATTAAAGGGGAAAAATATGAGTCATGATAAGTTAGTACCAAAACAGACTGTAGAAGTTGCTGTTACCGGATTGGGCAGTACAGGAGAAGGCGTTGGCAAGGTCAATGGTTTTACTGTTTTCGCTCACGGCGGTTTGCCGGGTGAAACCGTCAAAGTAAAGCTCGAAACCGTCAAAAAAACCTATGCCATGGGCAGGGTAACTGAGATATTGAAAACATCAGATGATCGCTGTGAGCCGGTTTGTCCCATTTATGAGGAATGCGGAGGCTGCCAGCTGCAACATCTGAGTTATGACGCACAACTCAAAATAAAAACTCAGCAGGTAAAGGATGCTTTAACGCGGATAGGGCATCTTAAACACACAGATGTATTACCAACCCTGCGGGCAGCGGAACCAACTTTTTACCGTAACAAGATGCAGTTTCCTGTCAGTACCACAGAAGGGCAGTTGGAAATCGGGTGTTTTGCAGCTGCTACACACCGCGTGGTCAACGTTGATAACTGCTTTATTCAGAAAGAGAAAAACAACAAAATTATTGCTGTGGTACGTGAGTGGATGCACAAATATCACATCTCTGCTTATAATGAAGACAAAGGCACCGGTATTGTAAGACATGTAATGGGAAGAGTTGGCGTTCATACAGGCGATGTCATGGTAGTATTGGTAACAGCGACTTATGACATACCGCATGTAAAAGAGCTCGCACAAATGCTGAGACAAAATATACCAGGCCTGAAGAGTTTTGTTCAAAACATTAATAAAAGACACACCAACGTCATCATGGGCTTAAAAGACAGAGTGATATACGGTAAAAGCACTATTCGCGATACACTGGGTACTTTGAAGTTCAATATCTCGCCTCAATCTTTTTTTCAGGTCAACAGCGAACAAGCTGAAAAGCTATACAATAAAGCTGTGGAGTTCGCAGCTCTTACAGGCAAGGAAATTGTATTTGACGTTTATTGCGGAACAGGTACAATATCATTATTCCTCGCTAAGCACGCCAAGGCAGTTTACGGTATAGAAATTGTGCCGCCGGCAATTACAGACGCACGCAGGAACGCCGAAGACAATCATTGTGACAATGCTACCTTTATTTTAGGTGATGCCGCGCGAAAATTACCGGAGCTTCTTGAACAAGGGATAAAGCCGGATATAGTACTGCTTGATCCTCCGCGCGCAGGTTGTGAAGAACGTGTCCTAAGTTCAATTGTTAATGTCAAACCAAAACGCATAGTCTACGTATCCTGCAATCCGTCGACACTGGCAAGGGATTTGGCATATTTGAGCAAACACGGTTACGATGTTCCCACAGTGCAGCCCGTTGACATGTTCCCGATGACTGCCCATGTGGAGTGTGTAGCATTACTGCAACGTGTAGATAAGAAGTAAAACAGGAAAGGCCTTGCAGAATAAGGCTTTCAGAGTGACAGCCACCTGTGGCAGCGATGCTTGCGGGTGGTTTTTGTTTATTTGAGACGAATTTGTAAACGCATAAGTTGGCCTGTAGGAATAAATCGAGCAGACGTAATTTGGAGAATTTGGGAAAGTGTAGTTTGAGGGAAGGAGTCGATAGTACTTTTACAAACAAGATAGATTAAATAGTTTGAGGAAAGCGATCAATAAGCAAGTGTCCGTTAGTTGGGACAAGTAACATGTTAAAATATAGGCATCTAACTCCAGATATGCAAAACATTGTTCCGAAAAATCACATTATTATTGTTGGTTAGCGCAATAAGTGATAAACTGGACAATGTATG
>JBOFWD010000092.1:0-3277 GCA_051653445.1 Acidaminococcaceae bacterium
GCGTCATTCACTGCAGTTGGCGCAGGATTCCTGACAGCAAAAAAAATACTCCCTGCAGGGAGTTGAAGAAAAATCATTTATGGTCGTTTTTGTGTTTATTTTGCATATAATGATTAAAATATAAAAGTGCGCGATAGGCTGCATAAAGTGTTTCTACTACAAAAAAAACTACTAATAACGCAATAAGTACCGGTGACAGTCTTGAACTTAGACTGAGAAGTATTTCTTTTGCAAACATATGGAGCCCCCCTTGCTTAAAATAAAGGACATATTGGAAATAATCTTAACAAAAAGAGTATATGAAAGCAAGATATTTTTCTCTTTTAATTATAGCATATTTATTTTAAATCAAGGCATAAGTCGAATCGAGACATCAACAAAAAAGCTCCTCTAAAAGAGGAGCAGATAATCATTGGAGCGTAGCGGAGCGGAGTGAGATAACTTCTTAACCTTCGAATCTCACATCCGAAAGCGTAACAAAAAAGCTCCCTTTATCAGGGAGCAGTAGGAACATTTGGAGCGGATGGCGAGATTCGAACTCGTGACCCACGGCTTGGGAAGCCGGTACTCTACCACTGAGCTACATCCGCATGTTTATTAATACATTTGTTAGTATAGCGCATTTGTCGATTTTTGACAATCACAAATGTTGTCTTATATATCTAAGATAGCATATAGATCACCTTAATAGTTTTGTCTGGACTAAAATGATTGCATAGGATAGAATAAATTAATAAATATACTTTTAAAGGAGTTGAGTTTTACTTGGAAGGAGAACCTTCTATTTTGTTTGAAATTTTAATTATTTTCGTTCTTATGATTGCCAACGGTATTTTTGCAATGACGGAGATTGCCGTTGTATCTTCTCGTAAAGCAAGATTGGAAAAATATGCGGCAGATGGCAGTGATGGTGCTAAAGCAGCTCTTGAGTTGGCTAATGATCCGACACCGTTGCTTTCGACTGTTCAAGTTGGCATAACGCTTATCGGTATTTTTACCGGTGCTTACGGCGGCGCTACAATAGCGCAGGCTTTGGTTGTTCATCTCAAACCTCTGCCCGTTGTTGGACCTTATGCTGCCAGCGTCAGTATGGCTATTGTTGTTGCTGCTATTACATATGTATCTCTTATTATTGGTGAATTGGTTCCGAAAAGAGTAGCTTTGAATAATCCTGAACCTATTGCTATAATCATTTCTCGTCCGATGCGTTTTTTGTCAAAAGTTTTTATGCCTATTGTAAAATTGCTTAGTATTTCTACAGAGGTAGTGCTGAAACTCGCAGGTGTAAAAAAACCTACTGATGCTGGCGTAACGGAAGACGAAATCAAGATTATGCTGGCAGAAGGTACACTGATGGGTACTTTTGAGGAAACGGAAAAAGACATTGTTGACAGGGTTTTTCGTCTTGGCGATATGCGGGCTTCGGCTTTAATGACCCCTAGGACTCAGATAGATTGGCTTGATCTTGAAAGGGATAACGAATACCTGTGGAAGGTCATAACTGAAAGTCCTCATTCCAAGCTGCCGGTTGCTCGCGGCAGTCTTGACGAAATAGTTGGCATCGTTTATGTAAAGGATTTGTTAGACAGTCGGTGTTCGGATAAACTACCGATTGAAGAGAACGTTGAACAACCTCTTTTTGTACCGCGCAGCTTGCGTGCATTTAAGCTTCTTGAACAATTTCAGCAGTCAGGTACCCATGTAGCTTTTGTTATGGATGAGTTTGGCGGCACGATGGGTCTTGTAACTTTGCATGATATTTTGGAACATTTGGTTGGTGAATTGCCAGAAGAAGAGGGCGGCGACAAAAGCATTGTCAAAAGAGACCAAAATTCATGGCTTATTGATGGTTTGCTGCCGATTGAAGACTTTAAAGAGTTTTTCGATGTGGATGAAATGCCAGGTGAGGATAAAGATCACTTCCAAACATTAGGCGGTTTTGTAACCTCTTTTCTTGGTTATATGCCAAAGACCGGTGAAAAGTTTGAATGGGCAGATATGAGATTTGAAATAGTAGATATGGATAGAATGCGAATAGATAAGGTAATTGTAACCAAACTCAATTTTGAGGAATTTATAGAATAAGCTTACCGGAAAGTTTTACGGGCCTCGGATTTCATGTTTCATGAAATCCGAGGCTTTTATGTTTATGCCGACGAAAATATTTCTCAGAATTTTCGCGCTAAACAGGAGGAGTTTCTGTTTTAATGGAGAAACTAACCAATAAAACTTACTAATTTAAATATGTTCCACGGCAGTAAAGTTTTTTCAAAACAAACATTTTTAGATGGCCTTACTTAAGCCGGTTGTTTAAATAAGAGGAGGGTTATTATGTTATCAAAAACGTACACCTTGAAAATCACAAACAATACCCAAGGAGCGAAAAACATCAAAATTCCGCTTGATGCAGAAGCGCAGCCGATACGTATTGTTTCTCAGGCAGGTGATGCATATCAGATTGTAGATGACAAAACAGGTCTTGCTCCACACAAGGTATTGGTAAAACGTATTGATAATGATTTATACATAAGGTTGGAAGAAGAGGGCGACGTTAATACCCCGGATATTATTCTTGACAATTATTATGATGATACCAGCCATGTCCTGGTTGGAGAATACAAACCGGGTCATTTTGCGGAGTATGTTGCTGATGTACAGGAAAACGCGATTACCACCATGCAGATTGCGGCTGAAAATCAGGAAGACTGGTTCCATTTGGCACATGAAAGTAATGATGCTGCATTGCTGGGCATTCTTGGCGGCATCGGTCTGATTGCCGCGGCTGCGGGTGATGATGACGCTCCGGAAGTAGTTAATCATGCGCCGATAATTACGAGCAACGGCGGCGGTGATTCCGCAGATATCATTTCAGCGGAAGATGCAACGGCAGTTACGACGGTAACTGCTATGGATCCTGATGGAGCAGGTGATACTTTGACTTATAGCATTGTTGGCGGAGCGGATGCCGCTTTATTTGTCATCGATGCCAGCACTGGTGCTTTGAGTTTTAAAAATGCGCCTGATTATGAAACGCCTGGTGATTCAGATCAAAATGGCATATATAATGTCAATGTACAGGTTTCTGATGGACGAGGAGGCATTGATGTTCAAACTATTAGTATTACCGTGACTGATGCTAACTTCGCACCGACTATCACAAGCAACGGCGGAGGAGATACGGCAACGGTTAGCGTTGCCGAGAATACGACGGCAGTGACTACGGTAACAGCGACAGACGCAGATGTGCCGGCAGATACACTGACTTACAGTATCATAG
>JBOFWD010000093.1:0-2562 GCA_051653445.1 Acidaminococcaceae bacterium
GGTTTTTCTTTTCACTTCGCAGTTGTTCATATCTATAGTTATACATCTCTGGTTTCAGAGCAAGCACGACATTAACAGGTGCTATTTCCTTGATAAGAGGCGCCAATCGTTTTATTTCTTTATCATTCAACACTTTACAATCTTTAACACCAATTCCCATTAATTTGCCCGCTATATTGCGGTCAACCAAAACAGCTGCAACAACGAGTGGGCCAAAAAAATCTCCTTTACCTGACTCATCTGAACCAACCCAAACGCCGTTGAAGCCTGCACAATTCTCTAAAAGACTAATTGAATCAGTTGCCTCGTTATCAGCAACATTCAAGCCAATGCTCCTTTTAGCATCGTTGGGAGATACTGCTGCTATTGCAGAATTCATCAGCCCCCCCTCCTGGCCGCCCCAAACGGTGCTCAAACCTTTCTTGCCTTTATATATGGATAAAACAACCTTCTCAGTGCTCCCTATTATTTGGAACTGTCTGCCATAGGGCAAATCTTTTTCCTTTATATTTACATTGGAAAGCACGCTAAGTTTTTGACGGATATTTTCCAAATAGCTTGTAAAGTCAATCATTTAACTCTTCCTCAGCTTTTTTCAAAGCTTCATGCACAATAACCTTTAAAGCTTTACTTGTTTTATCGGCTAATTTTCTACAATCCTCATATTCAGGTGCAATATTAACAATTTCTCCGTTATAAGTGGCAACTTTAACAGCCACAGAACCATCAGCGAACTCTGTATCAATAAAACTACGTGAAGCTATCTTGCGTTGGACAGGATAAAATCGTAATCCCAACGAACTTGTTTCCTTTAAGACCGACATCGCAATCTGTTCAAGTCTGCTTTCAGAAAACAATATCGATAGCATGTTGGCAGGACGACCTTTCTTCATGATGATTGGTGTTATCCAAACATCCAGAGCACCAGCTGAAAGAAGTTTTTCGCATACATATGGATAAAATTCACCTGACATGTCATCAATATTGCACTCTGCAACAAGCAGAGAATCATTTTTTTCTATCTCTTTAGCTTCTCCAAGATTGATTCTAACCACATTAGGTATCGGCAAATCCCAGGTGCCAGCGCCATAACCAATCTTGCTGCCCTTAAAATTATTGGGTAAATCTGCTACAGGCTCTGCCAACGCTGCCATCAAAGCCGCACCGGTAGGCGTAACAAGCTCTTTTTCTATATTGCCATGATAATGGGGAAGATTTTTCAATATTTCTGCCGTTGCGGGTGCAGGTATCGGCATTAAACCGTGCGCACACTGAACAAAGCCGCATCCTGTCTGTATTCTGGAAATAAACACTTTTTCAATTTCTAGATATTCCAACGCGATGACAGAACCCACGATATCTATTATGGTATCAATAGCCCCAACCTCATGAAAATGAACTTCATCTACCGGTTTTCCATGAACATGGGCTTCGGCTAAAGCCAAAGCATAAAAAACTTTAAGTGCCTTCTCCTTGACTGATTGGCTCAGCATCGATTCGTTGATTATTTTAGTGATGTCAGCTAAATTTCTATGTTCGTGATGTTGGTGACTTTCTATAAGTATTTCATGTTCGTGACTATGGTTATGATTATATTCATGGCTATGACAGTAATCAAATGCATGCAAATGAACATGCTCTTCATGGTCAACTGCATGATTGACATGTTCCTCTGGCAGTACCACATTGAAGTAGCTAGCTTCTATGCCACACTTGTTCACCGACTTGTAAATAATTTCATAATGACCCAAATGCATTTTGGAAATTTCATCTGCTATATATTGAATAGGAACACCAAGATTCAGCAAAGCGCCCAAAAACATATTTCCACTTATTCCGCTAAAAGCTTCAATGTAGATAGCTTTCATTTTCTCACCTCATATGATTAATTATACTTGCCATTCTGCCCGCGCCGAAACCATTGTTGATGTTAACGACAGCTACGCCTGCGGCACAGCTATTAAGCATTCCTAAAAGTGCGGAAAGGCCTTCAAAATTCGCACCATAGCCTGCGCTTGTCGGTACCGCAATAACCGGTTTTGCTACAAGCCCGCCAACAACACTTGCCAAAGCGCCTTCCATACCTGCAATGACGATCAAAGCATTTGCCTCCCGTATTGTTTCAAGCCGCTCAAATAAACGGTGAATACCGGCAACCCCGACATCATAGATACGTTCGACGTGATTACCCATGATTTCTGCTGTTATGGCCGCTTCTTCAGCTATCGGCAAATCACTGGTACCGGCTGTAATTACCGCTATTCTCCTCTCGGCATCACGGGGAAGCGGATTGCGCTCAACGGTAATTAATCTGGCGGCTTCATGATAAAAGGCATCTGCTACTTTAGCTTTTACTGCCTCAAAAATATCAGCATTTGCTCTTGTACCAAGAATGTTTTCATGGCTTTTACTTAACTTCTCCATGATTAACGCATTTTGTTCAGAAGTTTTGCCTTCGCAATAGACCACTTCAGGAAAACCTTGTCTGAAGGCCCTTGCATGATCTATTTTAGCAAAGCCTAAATCTTCGCAACCGGCATTTTGTATTTTTTCAAGCACCTG
>JBOFWD010000094.1:0-14881 GCA_051653445.1 Acidaminococcaceae bacterium
AAAGGTTGGATGACAGGTCAAAAAGCGGGAGGTAGTACTCGTGATAAACTTAAGCCAGGTCTGCAGTAAGCTTAATGCCAAAATATTGTTGGGCGAAGAACAGATGGAACGGGAGGTCATTTCAGCCTGTGGAGCTGATTTGATGAGTGATGTTTTGACTTTTACCAAACGAAAAACATTGCTTTTAACCGGATTGACGAACATACAAGTCGTCAGGACGGCGGAGCTCAGCGACCTCTGTGCAATAGTTTTTGTACGCGGCAAATTGCCGGGAAAAGATATCATTGAGGCAGCAAAGGCTAATGATATTCCCTTGCTGATAACTGGTTATACTTTGTTTGAAGCCTGCGGGCGTTTGTATGAGATGGGTATAAAAGGATGCCCTAATAAGGTGTTTGAAGATGAGTGATACGAAGAAAATGCAAGTAAGTTATGAATTAGCGCCGGGCGATTTTGAGCGCGCCGGAGAAGCGTCAAGCAGTATAAAAAGATTGTTGCAAAGGCTGGGCATAGCCCCGGAGGTAATAAGGAGAATTGCGATAGGCACTTATGAGGCGGAAATGAATGTTATCATTCATGCCGGCGGAGGCGTTGTGACAGCGGAGATTTCTCCTGATAGTACGGTCATCATCGTGAAAGATAAGGGACCAGGCATAGCAGATATAGAACTAGCTAAGCAGGAAGGCTGGTCTACAGCACCGGATTATGTCAGACAGATGGGTTTTGGCGCAGGTATGGGCTTGCCCAATATGATAAAATGTTCAGATAAACTTGATATTGTTTCCGTGGTTAATCAAGGAACGCAGATAACGATGTTGTTTAATCACATTGATAACTAAAGCAAATTAAGTTTTAGGCGGTGATACAGGTGTCGATAGGTTATTTTCATTCCGTTCGCTTAAAAGGAAGTGCGTGTATAGGTTGCGTCACCTGCGTTAAATACTGCCCTACAGAGGCTATACGTGTACGTAATGGTAAAGCTATCATTCTTGCTGCACGTTGTATTGATTGCGGCGAATGTATAAGGCGTTGTCCCCATCATGCTAAGGTTGCAGTGATGGATAATTTGAGTGAGATGCGGAAGTATAAGTACAATATAATATTGTCTCCTCCATCTCTATATGCGCAATTTCCTCCGGAAATAAAAATAGAAGCTATTTGGCAAGGATTACGTGATTTAGGCTTTGATGAAATTTTTGATGTCTCTGCTTCAAGTGAGTATGTGGCTGTGGAAATTGAGTCTTATGTCAAAAATTACCAGGAAGGGCCAAGGCCGCTGATTTCTTCGGCATGTCCAGCTGTATTGAGGCTGATTCAGGTCAAATTTCCTGAACTCATTAAGCAGGTAGTGCCTATTTTGTCGCCTGCCGAGGCGGCGGCAATTTATCTTAAAGAAGAAATCAGTAAAAGAGGAGCGTATTTACCTGAGCAGGTGGGAATATGGTTTGTCGCGCCTTGTCCTGCTAAAGGCAGTAATATAAGGCAGGCAGTGGATGTAAATAGTACTGCAATTACAGGTGCCTTCAGCATTTCCAAAATATACGGTGAGCTTTGTCGCGTGTTAAAAGAAGAAGTTAATGCGGCTGATTTGCGAGAACGTATTACAACAGGCTCTTCCTATGGAATGGGGTGGGGATGCGCAGGAGGCGAAGCAAGCGCAGCCGGCATTGACAATGTTCTGGTAGTCCATGGCGTTGATGAAGCGTATGAAGTTCTGGAGCAAATATCAATGAATAAGATGCATGACGTTGATTATGTTGAGTGTTCCGCTTGTTATGGAGGATGTATTGGCGGTCCCTTGACGGCTGTAAATAAATTTGTAGCGGAAAAGAATCTGAAGCAGAGGGTAAGGTCTATGCGCCAGAAGGAGCCTGCTTTACGAAAAGAAACTTTAGAGGCAAGTATGCATTGTGAAAATTTCCCCGTATCCAGTCAGGCAGTCAAGAAATTGGTGCCAAGACCAATGATGCAGCTTGATGGAGACATAGTTGTCGCAATGAAAAAATTTGAGAAAATGGAAGAAGTCCTGAGTCTGTTGCCTGGTTTGGACTGCGGAGCCTGCGGTGCACCTACCTGCCAATGTTTGGCAGAGGATATTGTACAAGGCAAGGCACATGAAACAGACTGTATCTTCAAACTGCGTGCCAGCGTCAAAAAGTTAGCGCAAGGTATGCTTGACCTGGCTGAACAGATACCGCTCTCAGGCAGGCAGGCTAAAGCTAAAAAGGTTTCGTACAAGGAGGAGAAAAATGAAAATAAGTGAGATTGTTCAATCCCTTGATTTGAATGTGGCAACAAAAAAAGTTGCCTTAACGGCCGAAGTTACGGGAGGCTATGCGTCAGATTTGCTTAGCAATGTTATGGGACAGGCCGCAACAGGGATGGTCTGGGTCACGATGCAGGGACATCAGAATATTGCTGCCGTAGCAGCCCTTTTAGGTTTATCCGCTGTAATAGTAGCCGGTGGTACTGTCGTTGAACAAGAAACTTTGAACAAAGCTGAAAAAAATGATGTATTAATACTTACAACGAATTTGCCGACGTTTGAAGTTGTCGGTAAAATATATGCTTTGGGAGTTAAGAACATAAAATGAAGAAATGGCTTGCGGATTTACATGTTCATACACTGCTTTCGCCATGCGCAGAGGTTGAGATGACACCTCATCATATTGTTATGAAGGCGGCAGAAAATGGTGTAAATTTGCTCGCTGTTACAGACCATAATGCTTCGGCCAATGTTGCTGCCGCTTTGGAGGCCGGGCAGCGTTACGGCGTAAAGGTTTTGCCAGGAATGGAAGTCCAGTGCAAAGAAGAAGCGCACATAATTGTACTTTTTGATGAAATGGAGCAGATAAAAGGCTGGCAGGAGATTGTTGATCAGAAGATGCTGACGATGTGCAATGATTCTCTTCGTTTTGGGTCACAGTTCATTGTTGATGCTGATGATAATTTTGTTGCAGAAGAGCATCGTATGTTGTTGTCGTCTTTGCGGTTGGACGCCGATGAAATTATTGAAACATGCAATCAACTTGGCGGTATCTGCATAGCTGCCCATATTGACCGACCTTCCTACAGCTTGCTCGGGCAGCTTGGTTTTTTGACGGAAGCAATGGCTTTAGCCGCGGCGGAAATCTCTCCGATAGGATTGGCAGAGCTCAAAAAAAAATCTTTAAACTCGTTAGTGGGGGGCTTGCCTTATATAACTTCTTCCGACGCACACCGGATGGAAGAATTTTTATCAGGACCTAAAACCCTTTTCTATTTGGAAAGACCGATTGTTGCTGAAATAAAGCTGGCCTTACATGGTGAACAGGGAAGGCACTGTTTGCCGGGGTGTTTTATTAAAATTTGAAATAGAAAGAAATTTCACAAATATCCTGTGGCTGCATAGCCCGTTTTATGTCAGCAAATTTTTCGCTATTAGGCCATGAAAGGAAGAGATAAAGAATGAATTTGGAAAACAAATGCTGCTGTGGCGGAGAAAACAAGGAAAAAAATCAGATTGATGAAATACTTGCAAAATATGAAGGCAAAAAAGGAGCATTGATCCCTGTTTTGCAGGAAGTACAAGCTCTTTATAATTATTTGCCTAAGGATATTCTTGAATATGTTGCGGAAAAGATGAATATACCGATCAGTCAGATTTATGGATTGGTTACCTTTTATTCTCAATTTCATCTTAATCCTCGCGGCAGAAATATTATTCGTGTTTGTCAGGGTACTGCGTGTCACGTTCGTGGCGGCAAGGTTATTTTGCAGGCAATAGAAAAACAGCTGGGAATAAAAGCCGGTCATACTACCGAAGATTTGCGCTTCACATTGGAAACGATTGCCTGCGTTGGTGCTTGCGGACTGGCTCCGGTTATGCAGATTAATGAAGATACGCATGGCCGTTTGACTACAGAAAAATTAGCAGCTATTTTAGAGAGATATAAATAAATCATGCGCGAAATATCACTGCATATTCTTGATTTGATTCAGAATTCTATCGCTGCGGCATCCAAAAAAGTTTTTTTGGATGTTAATGAAGATGAGGAAGGGTATTTCGTTTTTCGTATTGCTGATGATGGCAAAGGAATAAGCGAAGAGTTTCTGCAAAAAATACGCGATCCTTTCGTCACAACACGCTTGACGCGCGATGTTGGTCTGGGAATTCCATTTATTGCGATGTCGACTGAACAGAGCGGTGGACACCTGACAATCAGATCAAAGGAAGGTGTCGGCACTACTATTGAAGCGACTTTTTTGCGTGAGCATCTTGATAAACCGCCTTTGGGCGATTTGGCAGCCACCATAAGGGTTGTTGTAGCTGCGAATCCAGAATTGCAGCTTATTTTCAGATACAGATATGGTAAGAAACAGTGCTTTGAATTTGATTCCTCGGCTGCAAGGGAAATGCTTGGAGAAGGAATAGATTTCAGCTTTCCGGAAGTATATCTTTGGCTCGATGCCTATCTGAAACAAGAGATAAACAAAGTTAGAAATGAGCAGGAGGCAACGTAATGAAAACTTTGGAAGATTTGAAGGCTTTGCGCGAAAAGTTACAATCTGATATTAAGGTCAGGCAAAAACAAGGCACCAAAATAATTGTAGGCATGGGGACTTGCGGCATTGCGGCAGGTGCCCGTGAAGTCATGTCAGCTGTTTTAGACGAACTTGCAGTAAGAAAATTAAACGATGTTCAGGTACAGCAAACCGGTTGCATCGGTATGTGCGAGAAAGAAGTATTGCTGGATGTTATTCGTCCTGAAGAGCCTCGTATTACCTATGGTAATGTAAAACCTGCGGATGTAAAAAGGATTATTGCCGACCATGTTGTTAATGGTCGAATTATAGAAGATCTGGTTGTTGGCAAAATCGAACAGGAAGGCTGAATAACAGATAAAGACCTATAACGGGAGGAAAATAACATGCAACATATTAGAGCGCACGTCCTTATCTGTGCGGGTACTGGCTGCAAGTCTGCAGGGTCTAAGGAAGTAGAACTGGCTTTTCAGAAAGAAATTAAGGCCAAAGGATTGGCTGATGAGGTAATGGTTGTCGAAACCGGCTGTCATGGTTTTTGCGAATATGGACCATTGGTCATTGTTTATCCGGAGGGAACTTTTTATTCGCGTGTAACCGCGGAAGATGTGCCAGAGATAGTGGAATCTCATCTTCTGAAGGGTCGTCTCGTAAAACGCCTTTTGTATCATGAACCATTGACTCATGAAATGATACCTAATTATTCTGATATAAACTTCTACAAGAAGCAGCATCGTTTGGTCCTTGCTCATTGCGGCAGCATCAATCCTGAACAAATAGAGGAATACATAGCAGTTGGCGGCTACGAAGGCTTAGGCAAAGCTCTGACAATGATGACCCCTGATGAAGTTGTTGAAGAAGTCAAAAAATCCGGGTTACGCGGGCGCGGCGGCGGCGGTTTCCCGACAGGATTGAAGTGGGGCTTTGCGCGGCAATCGGTAAATGACAAAAAGTATGTTATTTGCAATGCCGATGAAGGAGACCCAGGTGCTTTTATGGATCGCAGTGTTTTAGAAGGAGACCCACATAAAATACTGGAAGGAATGGCAATCTGTGGTTATGCTATTGGAGCCGATGAAGGCTATATTTATGTGCGCGCGGAATATCCTTTAGCCATTAAACGTTTACGTGTTGCCATCGAGCAAGCGGAAGCGATTGGTCTTTTGGGTGAAAATATTTTTAACTCAGGCTTTAATTTTAAGATTCATATCAAAGAAGGCGCAGGCGCTTTTGTTTGCGGTGAAGAAACAGCGCTGATGGCCTCGATAGAAGGCAAAAGGGGCATGCCGCGGCCAAGACCGCCTTTTCCGGCTGTTTCCGGGCTTTGGGGCAAACCGACTAATATTAATAACGTAGAAACTTTTGCAAATGTTCCCGTTATCCTTGTTAATGGTGCTGAATGGTATTGTCAGTTTGGAACGGAAAAGTCCAAAGGCACCAAGGTATTTGCACTTACCGGCAAAATCAACAATACCGGTTTGGCAGAAGTTCCTATGGGTATAACAATGAGGGAAATCATTTATGATATCGGCGGCGGTATTAATAACGACAAAAAGTTTAAAGCTGTACAGATAGGTGGCCCTTCCGGCGGCTGTCTGCCTGAAGAGCTTTTGGATTTACCGATTGATTATGATTCGTTGACTGCTGTTGGCGCCATGATGGGCTCTGGTGGTCTCGTTGTAATGGATGAAGATACCTGCATGGTGGATGTGGCTAAGTTCTTTCTGAATTTTACGCAGTCTGAATCCTGCGGTAAGTGCACTCCTTGTCGCGAAGGTACGAAAAGGATGCTCGAGATTCTGACGCGCATCACTGAAGGTCAGGGCAGGGAAGGCGATATAGAATTACTGGAGAATATGGCCAAGAATATCAAAGAAACAGCTTTGTGCGGACTTGGTCAAACAGCTCCAAATCCTGTTCTTAGTACTTTGAAATATTTCCGCAATGAATATGAGGCTCATATTAAAGAAAAACGTTGTCCGGCCGGTGTTTGTGAAAAAATGGCTATTTACACTATTACAGATAAGTGCAAAGGATGTGGCCTTTGTGCCAAAACCTGCCCTGTCAAGGCTATCAGCGGTACTATAAAGCAACAGCACGCAATTGATCAGGAAGTTTGTATCAAATGTGGGGCATGCATGGCTGTCTGCCCATTCAAAGCGATTACGAAAGGCTAGGAGGAGACGCGGATAAAATGGATATGGTAACGCTGACTATTAACGGACAAACTATCAAAGCAAAGAAAAATTCTACTGTTCTTGAAGCGGCTCGAGCTGCTGGTATTTATATTCCTACTCTTTGCTATCACCCGGAACTTTCTCATGAAGGAGCTTGTCGCCTTTGTGTTGTTGAAGCTTCCGGAGCGAGGACTCTTGTGGCATCATGTGTATATCCTGTCGCTGAAGGCATGGTTGTTGAAACCAATACGCCGAAGGTGCGTGAGGCGAGAAAACTGATAGTTGAACTTTTGCTCGCTAATCATCCTAAAGATTGCTTGTCCTGCCAAAAAAGCATGGATTGTGAACTGCAAACAATTGCTGCTGAATTGGGTGTAAGAAAAATAAGATTTGCCGGTGGCGAAATGAAAGCACATACTCTTGATGGCGGCAATCCATCACTGGTGCGTGATCAGGAAAAGTGCATCCTTTGCGGTCGCTGCATTCGCGCCTGTTCGGAAATTCAGGGCATGGATGTTTATAGCTTTGCTGGCCGTGGCTTTCACACGATTGTTTCCACGGCTTTTGAGGAAGGTTTGGAAAAAGTTGCTTGCACTTATTGCGGGCAGTGTGCCAGTGTTTGCCCTACTGCGGCGATTGTGGAAAAGGATGACACCGACAAAGCTTGGTCTGCTTTGTCTGATAAATCGAAACACGTAGTAGTACAGACTGCTCCTGCAGTACGTGTTGCTCTGGGAGAAGCGCTTGGTATTCCTGTGGGGAAAGTCGTAACTGGTAAAATGGTTGCCGCATTACGTCGCTTAGGCTTTGATAAAGTATTTGACACTAACTTTTCGGCTGACCTCACTATAATGGAAGAAGGTCATGAATTTATCGATCGTTTGACTAATGGTGGGGTACTGCCTATGATCACTTCGTGTAGTCCTGGCTGGGTCAATATGATTGAGCTCAAATACCCTGAACTTCTGCCACATCTGTCTACAGCCAAGTCTCCCCAACAAATGTTTGGCGCTGTCGCCAAGACTTATTACGCTGAGCGGGCAGGTATTGACGCCAAAGACATAGTTTCAGTATCGATCATGCCTTGTACAGCGAAAAAGGCAGAAGCTGTAAGACCGGAAATGAGAGCTTCTGGCTATCAGGATGTTGACATCGTACTGACAACCAGGGAATTGGCCAGAATGATTCGTGAATATGGCATTGATTTTGCATCTTTGCCGGAGGAAAATTTCGACTCGCCCTTGGGTAAATCTACGGGTGCAGGAGTCATATTCGGTACTACAGGAGGAGTAATGGAAGCCGCGCTCAGAACAGTGGCTGATGTAGTTACCAAGCAGGATATAGAACAAATAGAGTATAAAGCAGTGCGAGGGATGGAAACCGTAAGAGAGGCAACTTTGAAGCTAGGTGAGGCTGAAGTTAAAGTTGCTATAGTGCATACCTTAAAATCTGCCAAAGCCATGATGGAAAAAATCAAAAAAGGCATCGCAGAATACCACTTCATTGAAGTAATGGCCTGTCCTGGCGGTTGTATAGGCGGCGGCGGACAGCCCGTTCCGGTTGATGCAGATATCCGCAGGGCAAGGAGAGAGGCCTTGTTTGCTTGTGATAAAGCATGCACTTTGCGAAAGTCACATGAAAATCCCGAAATTGTTGAATTGTATTCATCTTGGCTAGGCAAACCGTTGGGTGAAAAAGCACATCACTTACTGCATACAAAGTATAATCAGCAAAAAAGAAATTAACCAAAACATACAATTTACAAAACCTCCATGTCGATGCTCTGATATGGAGGTTTTGTGTAAAGTGTAAAGAAAAGGCTTGCAAGTTTACAGTTTAGCTGATAGTATGTTAGAGTATTCTGTGGTAAAAGATTTCACAATACTGACAAGAAAAAATCATAGATGGATGACTTCTTTGCAAAGCTAAAAGTAAGCATCTTTTAATGGCTATTGACATCTAGAAAGTATGTCAATATTTTGAATTGAATTTTCTTAATCAAAAAGCAGGATTTTTTCTAAATGTGTCGAATCATAAATAATGTAAATCTTAAAAGGTCATAGTCTGATTTTTGAGCAGACGGTATATACTGGAAACATTAGCATTGAGGCGAATGGACAGAAAAGGCATATCCTTTTTCTGAAAATTTGCGTTTTCTCTGATGTGGTTCGCAATCGGGTTCTTGCCGAACTGGAATATAGTGAACCTACACTTGGCTGTGTTTTGTTATTAATATTGATTTAATATGTGGATTGATAAGAATGCGCAAAACTCCTAGGTGTATTTTTTTATGGGTAAAATCTTACTCTTAACTAAAAAATGATCATTTTTGCAGATCTTTTTTGTTGCTGGTAAGTGAATTTTTACTAGCAGGGATATTCCCTGCGGGCTAAAAGCCAGATTTTTTACAATTATTAAGGAGGAAGGTAAACATGATTGACATTAAATCCCGCGTGCACTGCGATGCAGCTCTAGCTAAGATTACTACTGCTGAAGCGGCTGCCGCACTCATCAAAGACGGAATGAACGTTGGCGTTAGCGGATTTACACCATCCGGCTATCCAAAAGCAGTTCCTCTTGCTTTGGCTGAAAGGGCAAAAACAGAGCCTCTCAAAATCAACCTTTGGACTGGTGCTTCCGTAGGACCAGAAATTGACTCTGCTTTGACTAATGCTGGTGTTATTGAAAGACGTCTGCCTTATCAAACAAACAATGATTTGCGTAAAGCCATCAACAACGGCAGTGTAAAATATACCGACCTTCATCTGAGCCATGTAGCTCAAATGGCTAGATACGGCTTCATGTATGGTAATCAAGATGCAGATATTGCTATCATTGAAGCTTGTGTTATTAAAGATCTAGGCAATGGTAAAATTGGTATTGTACCTACAACATCTATGGGCAACTCTTCTTCTTTTGTACAAAGTGCAAAACAGGTTATTGTTGAAGTAAATGTTACTCAACCGGAAGCTTTGGACGGCATGCATGACTCCTATGTGCCATTGGATCCTCCGCATCGTTTGCCTATTCCACTTGTAAACCCAGAAGATCGCATCGGCACTCCTTACATTCCTTGCGAACTCAGCAAAGTAGCGGCTATCGTTCCTTGCGATATTACCGATAAAGTTCGTCCTTTGGGCGATATTGATGATGAAGCTAAAGCAATGGGTGCTAACCTTGTTGCTTTCTTCAAAGAAGAAGTGGCTGCAGGCCGTATGCCTAAAAACCTTCTTCCGTTGCAATCCGGCGTTGGTTCAGTTGCAAATGCTGTAATCAACGGTTTGGTAAACTCCGATTTCGAAGACCTTACCGTTTTCACCGAAGTTATCCAAGATGGAATGTTCGATTTGATTGATGCAGGCAAACTGCGCGTTTGCTCCGGCACAGCTTTGAGCCCATCTCCTGAATGCCTCGAAAAATTCTATAACAATGTTGAAGAATATAAAAAATATATCATTCTGCGTCCGCAAGAAATCGCCAATAGCCCTGAATTAGCACGTCGTATCGGCGTTATTGCTATGAACACTGCTATTGAAGTTGATATCTACGGCAATGTTAACTCCACACATATCTGTGGAACTAAAATCATGAATGGTATCGGCGGTTCCGGCGACTATGCCCGTAATGGCTTCCTGACAGTATTCTTCACAACTTCTTTGGCTAAAGGCGGCGCGATTTCTTCCGTTGTTCCTTTCTGCTCTCATCTTGATCATACTGAACATGATGTTGATGTTATCGTTTCAGAACGCGGCGTAGCTGACCTTCGCGGCCTGTCTCCAAAAGAACGCGCTCTTGTTATCATTGACAAGGTTGCTAACCCAAAATACCAACCTCTTCTCAAAGACTATTTTGAAAGAGCTTGTAAAGAATGCGGCAACAGTCAAACACCACACATTCTTTCAGAAGCATTCTCTTTCCATGACCGCTTTGTAAAAACCGGCACAATGGAGAAATAAGCAATTATTTGCAGATAGATAAGTGCCGTCGTTATTAAATGCCGGCACTTTCTGAGAATTACTCAGAACATCAATATTGCAGGGAAAGCCTTAGGGCTTCTCATATATTCCGTCACTCGGCGGAAAACTCTCATTCCATATTTTGGTTCGTCCAAACCAAAATATGAAAAGTAAAATTTTAAGGAGGATTTGAGAATGGCAAATGAAACACTAAAAGCCGGGTTTGAAGCTTATACTGCAGGTGTAGTAGCAAAATTAGACAAAAACCCAGAGCGCGCAAACCTTGAGCCAAGCAGGCTCTACACCCCTCTTGATGTAGAAGGGTTCGACTATGAAAAAGACCTTGGATTCCCAGGAGAATATCCGTTTACTCGTGGGGTACAACCTACTATGTATCGCGGTCGTTTCTGGACCATGCGTATGTATGCTGGTTTCTCCACTGCTGAAGAATCCAACAAACGTTATCGCTACCTGTTAGCTAACGGCGGCAGCGGTCTTTCCTGCGCATTCGACTTACCAACCCAAATCGGTTACGATTCCACTGATGCTATGGCTGAAGGTGAAGTTGGTAAAGTTGGCGTAGCTATCGACTCCCTCGCTGACATGGAAATTCTTTTCGATCAAATCGATCTTTCCAAAGTTTCCACTTCTATGACTATCAATGCTCCAGCATCTGTACTGCTTTGCATGTACATCGCTGTTGCTGAAAAACAAGGCGTATCCGCTGATAAACTTCGTGGTACCATCCAAAACGATATTCTGAAAGAATATGCTGCTCGTGGTACTTACATTTTCCCTCCAAAACCATCTATGCGTTTGATCACCAATATTTTCGAATATTGCGCTAAAAACGTTCCATTGTGGAATACAATTTCCATCTCTGGTTACCATATCCGTGAAGCTGGTTCCACTGCTTCCCAAGAAATCGCATTCACTATCGCTGACGGTATCGCTTATGTAGAAGCTGCTATCAAAGCTGGTATGGACGTTGATGCTTTTGCAGGCCGTCTGTCCTTCTTCTGGAATGCACACAACAACGTACTCGAAGAAGTTGCTAAATTCCGCGCTTCCCGTCGTGTATGGGCTAAAGTTATGAAAGAAAGATTTGGCGCTAAAAAAGCTAAATCCCAAATGCTTCGCGTACATACCCAAACTGCAGGTTCCATGCTGACTGCTCAACAACCAAACAACAATATCGTTCGTGTTGCTCTGCAAACTGCTGCTGCTGTAATGGGCGGTACTCAATCCTTACACACTAACTCCAAAGACGAAGCACTCGCTTTGCCGACTACTGAATCCGTAACTATAGCACTTCGTACCCAACAAATCGTTGCTTACGAAAGCGGCTTGGCTGATACAGTTGATCCATTGGGCGGTTCCTACTATGTAGAAGCTTTGACCAACAAAATCGAAGCTGAAGCTTGGGACTACATTAAGAAAATTGATGAAATTGGTGGAGCTCCTGAAGCAATCGCTAAAGGCTACATCCAAAAAGAAATTCAAGATTCTGCTTACAAATGGCAAATGGACATCGAAAAAGGCAACAAAATTATTGTTGGTGTTAACAAATTCCAACAAGAAGAAGAAGCTCCGAAAAACTTGCTTCGCGTAGACGGTTCCGTTGGCGAATTGCAAGCTAAGAAAATTGCTGCATTGAAAGCTAAACGCGACAGTGCTAAAGTTGAAGCAACTTTGGCTGCACTGAAAGCTGGCTGTGCTGATGATTCTGTTAACTTGATGCCTTTGATTCTCGAAGCTGTTCATGCATATGCAACTGAAGGCGAAATCTGCGGCGTTATGAGAGAAGTATTCGGCGAATACAAATCTCACGTGGCACTGTAAGCGAAACAAATTAGGGAGGGAAAATAATGGATAAACGTATTAGAGTTTTAGTAGCAAAACCAGGTCTTGACGGACATGACCGTGGTGCTAAGGTTGTTGCTCGTGCATTGCGCGATGCTGGATTTGAAGTAATTTACACCGGTATTCGTTTGACTCCGGAGCAAATTGCTGAATCCGCATTACAAGAGGACGTAAATGTTGTTGCTTTGAGCTTGCTTTCCGGCGCTCACAACACTTTGTTCCCAAAAGTAGTTGAATTATTAAAAGCAAAAGGCATGACCGATGTATTGACTATCGGCGGCGGCGTTATTCCTGATTCTGATATTCCTGGTCTTAAAGCTGCAGGCGTATCTGAAGTATTTACTCCAGGAACTCCGACCAGCGCAATTGTTGAATACATCAACGCTAACGTAAAATAAGAGGTTTTCCAATTAGATAGCCGGGCTACCCCCGGCTATCTAATATAATTATTTTATAACCTCAACAAGGCGGTGTGCTCATTTGGATATTGTTGCAGGCGTATTGAATCACTCCCGTTTAGCATTATCGAAGGCTATTACGGCTGTAGAAAATGAATATGATGAAGCTGTTAGTATTATGACGCAAATTTACCCTCATACAGGTAATGCTTACGTCATTGGTATTACTGGACCACCTGGTGCTGGTAAAAGTACATTAACAGATAAACTGGCCAAGGAATACCGTAAGCGTGGCAAAACCGTAGGTATTGTTGCGATTGACCCGACTAGCCCTTATTCCGGCGGTGCAATTCTTGGCGATCGTATCAGAATGATGGATCTGATTGCAGACGAAGGTATTTTCGTACGAAGTATGGCTACACGGGGAAGCTTGGGCGGCCTGTCTCAAAAATCAGGCGATGCAGTAAAATTAATGGATGCTTATGGCATTGATGTTATAATCGTTGAAACTGTAGGGGTAGGACAATCTGAAGTTGATATCGTTAAGACTGCCGATACAACAATGGTTGTTGTTGTTCCGGGTCTCGGTGACGATATCCAAGCTATTAAAGCGGGTATTCTTGAAATTGGTGATCTCTTCACTATTAACAAGGCTGATCGTGAAGGCGTTGATAAACTGAATATCGAAATCGAAATGATGCTGGAATTAAATCAGGAAAGTGTAGAATGGCGTCCTCCTATTAATCGTACCGTCGCCAGTAAAGACGAAGGTATTAAGGAAGTTGTTGATTCTATTGAAGAACACAAGAAATTTCTCTTCCAAACAGGGAAGATTGAAAATATTCGTGCTAAACGTATAAAATCTGAAGTTGCGGCTATGGTTAATGACCGTATTGGCCGTTATGTTGATTCCAAAGTTGTAGCTACTGAAGAATTTGCAAAGACAATAGTAAGACTGCAAAATCGTGAGATTGATCCTTATTCGGTAGTTAGTAAAATTGTTGATAGTGTCCTTAAATGACATTATTAAATAGAATTAATTTTTTTAAGGAGGAGATTTAAATGTTCAAATGTATCTGTGTTGATCACATTGGTATTGCCTGCAAAGATTTGGATGTTTCCAAAAAATTCTACACTGAGGTTCTTGGCCTGACTTGCACTGGTGAAGAAACAGTTGAAGAACAAAAAGTTAAAACTGTTTTCATTCCTTGCGGCGAGACTTTGTTCGAGCTTCTGGTTGCTACTGCTCCAGATAGCCCTATTGCTAAATATATCGAAAAAAATGGTCAAGGCATCCAACACGTTGCAGTACGCGTTGACGACATCGAAGCTGCAATAGCTGATGTACAAGCAAGAGGCGCTGCAATGATTGACAAAGCACCTCGTGGCGGTGCTGGCGGAATGGACATCGCTTTTGTTCATCCAAAATCTGTTGGCATTCTTCTCGAACTCTGCGCTCCTCATAAATAATCATTAGTAGAAGTGCTTGCCAAAATGTCTCAAAAAGAGACACAGCAATTGTCTACACCCACAATGTGTGGTGTAAATAAACAAGTTCGACCCAATTTAGATGGAGGTGTAATAATTTGTCTACTCAAGCTAGAATTGAGAAAATGCTTGCAAAATCAGAAAAAATCATTGCAGCTGGCGGCCCAAAACGTGTTCAAAAACAACATGATGGCGGCAAATTGACTGCTCGCGAAAGAATCGCAATACTCCTTGATGAAGGTAGTTTTGTTGAACTCGATCGCTTCGTGCAACATCGTTGCACAAACTTCGGTATGGAGAAAAAAGAACTTCCTGGTGAAGGCGTAACAACCGGTTACGGCACAATTGACGGCCGTCTGGTTTATGTATTTGCTCAAGATTTCACTGTTGAAGGTGGTTCCCTTGGCGAAATGCATGCTGCTAAAATCGTAAAAGTACAACGTTTGTCCCTGAAAATGGGTGCTCCACTTGTTGG
>JBOFWD010000095.1:0-26034 GCA_051653445.1 Acidaminococcaceae bacterium
CTCAGTAGCTGCAGCTTCAACCAAAGACACCACTGCCGCCCTGTCCTGATTGCCGATAATAAGATCTACTCCTTGTATTGCTTTTACTTCTTCAGCTGCCGTCTGCGGATAACAGCCGGAAACGACGATAAAAGCACTGGGGTTTTTACGAATTGCGCGATGAATCATCTGTCTGGATTTTCTTTGACCCATATTAGTAACAACACAGGTATTGATCAAATATATGTCAGCTTTTTCAGCAAAATCGGCAATTTCATACCCTGCCTCACGGAATAATCTTTCCATGCTGGCAGTATCTGACTGGTTGACCTTGCAGCCCAAAGTGTAAAAAGCAATTTTCTTCATCTGCTAGCCTCCCAAGTCTCCTGTTTCATATAAAATAGCTGTTGCAGAAACAAGTCCTGCTGTTTCTGTCCTTAAAATACGTTTACCAAGGCTAAAAGCCTGTACACCGGCGAGTTCAGCAGCTTTGATTTCTTTGCCGGCTATACCGCCTTCTGGGCCGATAATAAGCAAAATATCTTCCATGTTCTGAATTTCAGACAAAGCCTTTTTTAAACCAATTTTGGTTTCATTCTCATAAGCCATTAATTTAGTCGAGCTGACAAAACGGCATAGAACTTCACCCAAAGTCATAACCTCTGTTACTTCAGGAACTATATCACGCTTGCTTTGCTTTGCGGCTTCTTCAGCTATTTTCTGCCATCTTTCGATTTTTTTGCAGGCCTTCGTCTTATCAAGCTTTACAACTGAATGTTCCATAGCAACCGGAACAATCTTGTTGACCCCTATCTCAACAGCTTTCTGAATGATAAAGTCCATTTTCTCGCCCTTGGCCAAGCCTTGAGCAAGAATTATTCTTACCGACGGTTCGTTGACTTGTTCAATACGCTTAACAAGACGAACGAAAGCAGCTTCTGCGGTTAAAGCTTTGATTTCCATCAAAGCCGTAACGCAGTCGCTGCTAACAATCTGAATATGCTGACCGATGCGCATCCTCAGGACATTGCTGATATGATGAGCATCTGTTCCTACTATTTGCATTTCTTCCGCAAAAGGCTGCGAAACGAAAAACCTATGCAAAGTTATTCCTCCCTGCGCATTTGCATAACTACCCAGCCACCTTGAGAGTCTACCGCCTCAACATAAAGACCGTTGTTTTTAGCGGCTTCCGTTACATCTTCAAGTCTATCTGATATAATACCGCTTGCCAGAAAAATACCATCTTTATTCAATCGTCCGGGAATATCCGGTAACAGCATAATAATTATATCTGCAATAATATTGGCGATGATAACATCTGCTTTGCCTTCTGTTGCATGCAGCAGATCGCCTTTAGCGACTTCTATCACGGAAGACATTTTGTTATTGGCAACATTTTCACGTGCTACCTTTACAGCGGTCGCATCAATATCAATAGCCTTGACATATTCAGCTCCAAGTTTAGCAGCCGCAATAGAAAGGATACCGCTACCGGTACCAACATCAAAAACAGTCATACCTGGCTTAATAACCTTTTCCAGCCTGCGCATGCACATACCGGTGGTATGATGCGTGCCGGTACCAAAGGCCATGCCGGGATCAAGTTCAATAACCTTATCGTCCGGCTCCGGCTCATAATCTTCCCATGTCGGTTTTATAACAATATGTTCGGTAATACGGGTTGTATGAAAAAATTGTTTCCATTCATTTTCCCAATCAGTCTCTGATATAGTACGGAAACAGGTATTACCAAAACGGCAAGAACCAATACGTTCTTCTATCGCTGTCATTTCTTCTTCTACAGCCGCCAAACGATCGTGAAGTTCGCTGTCATCGGGGAAATAAGCTGTAACAACAACAATCTCGGTATTTTCCTGTTCCGGTATATCACAAAGCTCCCAAGTACCCGACTTGCGCAAAGTATTGAGCAGCAACGGATCTTCAATAACAACCCCGCCAGCCCCCAAAGAATGGAAGACGTCAGCCACCGCTTCAGTAGCCGCATGTGTAGTTTGAATACTAACCTCAACCCATTGCATTTATATGCTCCTGTCTATGTTCGGCCGGGAATACGTAGCCTTATTTAAATAAATCTGCAATTTTCTTTAAAAAACCCTTTTCTTCAGGATTAATGTTGTCGCCGCTGATTTCGGCAAATTTTTTCAAAGAATCCTTTTGTTTGTCCGTAAGCTTAGTAGGAACAACTACCTTGATAGTCACCAGTTGGTCACCGCGCACACCGTTGCGAAGGCTGGCAATACCTTTGCCTTTAAGTCTCAGAACCTTGCCTGGCTGCGTTCCTTCAGGAACCTTCATAACTACCTGTCCATCAAGCGTAGGCACTTTAATTTCAGCACCCAATGTAGCCTGTACAATGTTGATAGGCACTTCGCAAAGAACAGTAGTACCATCACGTTCAAAGAATTTATGCGGTTTCACATAAAGGTATACATACAAATCTCCTTTGGAACCGCCTCTTACACCTGCTTCACCTTCGCCTGATACCCGCAAACGGGAATCGGTATCAACACCTGCAGGAATTTTCACCTTAAGTTTCTTTTCCTTTTTCAGCCTGCCGTTGCCGCCGCATACTTTGCAGGGGTTCTTAAATGTTCTGCCTTGACCATGGCAGCGTCCGCAAGGACGCACATTAACCATCTGTCCAAACATCGTATTTTGCGTAAACTGTATTTCACCGGTACCATGGCAATCAGGGCAAACCTCTATTTCACTGCCAGGTTCCGCGCCGGAGCCCTGACAATGATCACAGGTATCTTCTCTATTAAGTCTGACTTCCTTTTCAACCCCAAAAGCGGCTTCTTCAAAAGCAATTTCCAGATCCAAGCGTAAATCGGCACCACGCTGCGGCCCATTCTTACTCCGACGAGAGGAGCCAAAGCCGCCCCGACCCTGTCCGCCAAAAAACATATCAAAAATATCTTCCATGCCACCAGCGCCGCCAAATCCACCAAAACCGCCAGCACCGCCGCCGCCTCCGTTTTCGAAGGCGGCATGACCGAACTGGTCGTACTGGGCACGTTTTGTTTCATCTGACAAAACGCTGTAAGCTTCAGAACACTCTTTGAATTTTTCAGCCGCATCAGGATTGTCTTTGTTTACATCAGGATGATACTGACGTGCCAATTTGCGATATGCTTTTTTTAATTCTTCCGCTGTGGCAGTCTTGGAAACGCCTAGCACGTCATAATAATCTCTTTTGCTCAAAGTTCACACCATCCTAAGGCTAATTATTTTTTCTCTTCGTCTACAACTTCCGCGTCTACTACGTCATCCGCTGCTTTCTTTTCGCCGCCGGCAGCACCTTCTGGGCCTTTAGCTTCCTCTGTTTGTTTATAAAGTTCAGCAGACAATTCATAAAGCGGTTTCGTCAATGCTTCTGTATCAGCCTTAATTTTTTCTGCATCGTCGCCTTTCAGCGTTTCTTTCAGTGCTAAAAGCGCTGTTTCTACTTTTTTAACTAATTCCTCGCTGCCTTTGCCTTCCATGTCTTTAATGGTTTTTTCAGCTTGATAACAGAGGGAATCAGCCTGGTTGCGTACTTCAACGACCTCTTTGCGTTTTTTATCTGCTTCAGCATTAGCTTCTGCTTCTTTAACCATACGTTCAACTTCATCTTTATTCAAAGTACCGGAAGAGGTAATGGTGATTTTTTGTTCTTTGCCAGTACCAAGATCTTTAGCACTAACATTTACGATACCGTTGGCATCAATGTCGAAAGCAACCTCGATTTTAGGAATGCCGCGCGGAGCTGCCGGAATACCGCCAAGTTCGAAACGGCCAAGGGTTTTATTGTCAGCCGCCATCTCACGTTCTCCTTGCAGAACATGGATATCAACGGAAGGTTGATTATCAGCAGCAGTAGAAAATACTTGCTTGCGGGAAGTAGGAATGGTCGTATTACGATCAATAATCTTCGTGAATACTCCACCCAAAGTTTCAATGCCCAGAGACAATGGAGTTACATCAAGAAGAAGCACATCTTTTACTTCACCGGCCAAAACACCTGCTTGAATGGCAGCGCCTACAGCAACGCACTCATCCGGATTAACGCCACGATGTGGCTCTTTGCCCAATATCTTTTTGATAGCATCCTGAACAGCCGGAATACGGGAAGAACCACCAACCAGAATTACTTTTTCAATATCATTAGCGGACAAGCCAGCATCTGACATAGCTTGACGAGTTGGTCCCATTGTTCTTTCAACAAGGTCAGCTGTTAATTCATCAAATTTAGCTCTTGTAAGATTCATATCAAGATGTTTAGGACCATCAGCACCTGCAGTAATAAACGGCAGGTTGATATTGGTAGTCAGAACACCGGACAATTCAATTTTTGCTTTCTCAGCTGCTTCACGCAAACGTTGCAAAGCCATGCGGTCAACAGAAAGATCGATAGCGGTTTCTTTCTTAAATTCGCCAATCATCCAGTTCATAATACGTTCGTCAAAATCATCGCCGCCAAGACGGGTATCGCCATTTGTTGCTTTAACTTCAAAGACTCCGTCGCCCATCTCAAGAATGGAAACGTCGAAAGTACCACCGCCAAGGTCATAAACCAGGACAGTATGATCATTGGATTTGTCGATGCCATCAGCCAGTGCAGCAGCAGTAGGTTCGTTGATAATACGCAGAACTTCAAGGCCTGCGATTTTACCTGCGTCTTTAGTTGCCTGACGTTGGCTGTCGCTGAAATAAGCAGGTACGGTAATAACTGCCTGGGTTACTGTTTCGCCCAGATATTTTTCAGCATCTTCTTTTAATTTTTGCAGAATCATCGCGGAAATTTCTTCCGGAGAATATTTTTTATCATCGATTGCTACTTTATAGTCAGTTCCCATGTGACGTTTAATGGAGCTGATAGTGCGGTCCGGATTAGAAACAGCCTGTCTTTTTGCCAACTGTCCAACCAGACGCTCACCGGATTTAGAAAAACCAACAACAGAAGGGGTTAAACGACCACCTTCCTGGGTAGAAATAACGGTTGGTTCGCCACCTTCCATTACAGCAACGACAGAATTCGTTGTACCTAAGTCAATACCAATAACTTTAGACATTTTTTATTCCTCCTCAAAAACCTTGTTTTCTATTTAAATTAAGTAAATTAAAAACTAATTGTTGCTTACTACTTTAACTTTACTATGGCGGATTACTTTTTCATTGAGTTTATAGCCTTTTTCAAATACTGCCTCAATCGTCTCATCCTCAAGCTCAGCATTTTCTCCCCGCATAACTGCTTCATGGAAAGAAGGGTCGAATTTCTGGCCTTGTGCCGGAATTTCCTCCACCGACAGCTCCTGGAAAACTTGCGTCAACTGTCTTTGAATCATTTCCAGGCCGACACGAATGCTTTCAACGTCATTAGCTTTGGCAACGCTTTCTTCAGCGCGCTCGAAGCTATCAAGCACTTTCAGAAATTTCTCCACAACATTAGCAGTAACGAAGGTCGATAACTGTGCCTGTTCCTTTGTTGTCCTGCGGCGGAAATTATCAAAATCAGCTTGCAGACGCAAAATGCGATTTTGCAGTTCTTCAATTTTCTGATCTTTCTCATCTGTTACAGGAATCTGTGTTTCTTCAGTCGCATCACCTATATTTTCAACATTTTCTGTTGTGGCAGGTTCAACGTTTTCCTGCTTGATTTCTTCAAGCACTTCTTGTGTCTCTTGTTTCTGCAACACGCTTCCTCCTTTGCATTTGCTATTTCTTGTCCTCACCAAACAGGGCTCGCAAATATTGGTGCAGATAATCCATAACTGAAATTATCTTGCCATATTCCATTCTAGTTGGCCCAAGCACCGCCATCGTACCGACGACTCTGCCGTTTAATCGGTAGGTAGCCTGTACCATACTGCAGTCTTGAATGCCTGTAAATTTATTTTCGGAGCCTATTGTGATTTTTATTCCAGAATTTTCACCAGCGTAGAGGATATCTTTCAAGACCTTCTCCTCTTCTAAAATAGCCAGAAGATCCTTTATTCTCTCGACATTGCGAAATTCAGGTTGATTTAATAACTGTCTAGTCCCACCTAAAAAGACTCTTTGCTCATTATTGCCGGAGCCAACATGCTTTAAGGCCGTCAGGATTGAAGAAAACAACTGCTTGTCGCTTGAAAGCTCAGCATAGACATCACGCAGCATTTCGCCATCAATGTCCGCAATATTATAGCCCTGCAGTTTATTGCTGATTCGATTTGCCAAATAATCCATTTCTTCCTGCTTCATGCCCAATGGGACGTCAATAACGCAATTGTCGACAACACCATCATCAGTGATAAGACATAAAATTGCTCTCTGATCATCCAAGGGCAAGAACTTCACATACCGGAAAAGGCGATTGACCTGCCGATTCGCTAAAACCATTGAAACATTTTTCGTCATCCGCGACAGTATTTTAGCTGTTGATTGGAAGATTTCATCAATGTTTCTGATACGTTCACGGTACCATGCATCAATCAAAGCCTGATCATTCTCGGTAAGAGTACCAGGCTCGACCATGGAATCGACATAAAAACGATAGGCCGTTGCGGATGGTATTCTGCCAGCCGAGGTATGAGGCTGTTCGAGATAACCCAAAAGTTCCAAATCGGACATCTCGTTCCGGATGGTGGCCGGGCTGAGCCCTAAATCATACTTGCGGGCAATGGTGCGAGAGCCAACTGGTTCGGCTGTAGAAATATAATCTTCAATAATTATTTGCAGGATTCTTTTCTTTCTCTCATTTAGCACCATTACACCTCCTGCCTTTTCTTTGTTAGCACTCTCTCTATTGGAGTGCTAACATCTGATATAAAATTACCACTTAGCACTCTTGTTGTCAAGCTTTTTGCAGAAAGATTATAAAAATAACTCGAAAATTTCGTTGCCGAATTTCATGCCAAGTTTAGTTAATTTTAGAGTGTTTGCAGTTGGATCAAAGCTCACCATTTGCCTTTCAATATATTTTTCTATTTCCTGTCCAAACATAGCCATGACATCAACGCCGAAACGCTCTTTGGCAATAGTCAAATTAATTCCTTCCGTTGTACGCAGCCCAAGGAACATAAATTCTGCCAAACTTGTCCTTGCGGGCAGCTGCTCGATAATTGGCGCGGTCCCTCTTATGTACCTTTCAAGATCTGCTTCGTTGGTCAGTCTCTGTTTGCCGTTATATGAACAGGCTGAACTGCCAAAGCCGTAGTAAGGCAAGTAATGCCAATAAATCAGGTTATGCAGCGACTCCTGCCCAGAACGGGCAAAATTCGATATTTCATAACGATGCAGTCCATGTTCTTCTAAATAGCGAATGGTATGATCATACATCATTTCCGCTTCTTCTTCACTCGGCAGCGTCAAGGAACCCTTTGCCAACTTAGCTGCCAAAGGAGTCTCTTCTTCAACCGTAAGGCCATAAACTGACAGGTGACTGATGGCAGAATTTGCAATGACTGCCAGCGTATTTCTAAATGTAGCCAACGTTTGCGACGGCAAGCCATAGATAAGATCAGCGCTAATCCGCGCAAAACCAGCTTTAGAGGCCTGTTCAATAGCTAGCAGTGCTTCATTCGCCGTATGCAGCCGGCCAACTGTTTGCAATTCCTCATCGTTCAGGCTCTGAACGCCAAAACTGACCCTGTCAATGCCCAGTTCCCGATATTGGCAAAACTTCGCAATATCCACCGTCCCCGGATTCATTTCCATTGTTACTTCTGCCGGCTCACTCCATAGACCTGTTTCTTTAAGAACGTCAATTATCATTTTTAAGTCATCAACAGGCAATAAAGAAGGCGTGCCTCCGCCGAAATAAACAGAAGCTTGTTCATTGATCGCCATTTCGCCTGCTCTTCGCCTGATTTCGCTGGTCAAAGCCAATGCATATTGGTGCATCAAACTGTCCTTGCCAGCAAAAGAAGCGAAATCGCAATATAGGCATTTTTGCATGCAAAAGGGGATATGTATGTATATCCCCTGAATTTGTTCCCATTGTTTTTTCATTTCAATTAATCCATTTTCAATATTGCCATGAAGGCTTCTTGCGGTAATTCAACGCTGCCAACCTGTTTCATGCGTTTTTTACCTTCTTTTTGCTTTTCCAACAATTTACGCTTACGTGATATGTCGCCGCCATAACACTTAGCCAAAACATCCTTGCGCATTGCACGTACTGTTTCGCGTGCAATTACTTTGTTGCCGATGGCTGCCTGCACAGGTATTTCAAACATTTGGCGGGGAATCAGGCTTCGTAATTTTTCTACAAGCTGGCGACCTCTTCTCTGTGCGCTTTCCCTGTGCACAATTGCCGACAAGGCATCAACCGGTTCACCATTGAGAAGAATATCTACCTTCACCAGACTGGAAGTGCGATAACCATAAAGCTCATAGTCAAGCGAAGCATAGCCTCTGGTAGCTGATTTTAGACGATCAAAATAATCATAAATAATTTCACTAAGCGGCAAAGAATAATGAATCATGACCCGGTTTTCATCGACATAAGTCATATTCTCATACTCACCGCGTTTTTCTTGAGAAAGTTCCATAACAGGTCCCACATAGTCCTTCGGAGCAATGATGGTTGCTCTTACATAAGGTTCCTCAACATGGTCTATGACTGTCGGATCAGGGAAAAGTGCTGGATTATCGATCATTTCAACATTGCCATCGGTAAGGAATACCTGGTAAATAACGTTAGGAGCTGTAGTGATAAGCGTAAGGCCGTACTCCCGCTCCAGCCTTTCCTTGATGACATCCATATGCAAAAGTCCCAAAAAGCCACAACGGAAACCGAAGCCAAGAGCAAGCGAAGTTTCCGGTTCAAAAACTAAGGATGCATCGTTAAGCTGCAATTTTTCCAAAGCATCACGCAAATTATCATAATCCGAGTTTTCAACAGGGTACAAACCACAGAAAACCATCGGGGTGGCTTTGCGATAACCGGGGAGTGGCGCGCTGGCTGGATTTTTGCTGTCAGTAACGGTATCACCTACGCGAGCATCCTTAACATTCTTGATTGCCGCTGCAAAAAAACCAACCTGACCGACATCCAGCACATCAACATTAACCAGATCAGGCTTGAAGACACCAACCTCAGTAACCTCAAAAGTTTTACCGGTAGCCATCATTTTGATGCTCATACCCTTACGGATTTGCCCATCAACAACACGAATATACAACACAACGCCTTTATAAGCATCAAATTTTGAATCAAAAACCAATGCCTTCAACGGTTTTTTCGCATCACCTCGCGGTGGTGGAACTTTTTTGACTATTTCTTCCAGTACTTCTTCTATGCCCAAACCTGTTTTTGCGCTGGCCAGTACTGCTTCAGAGGCATCGATACCAATAACATCTTCTATTTCCTTCTTAACTTTTTCCGGATCAGCGCTAGGCAAGTCAATTTTATTAATAACGGGAATTATCTCCAAGTCATGCTCAAGCGCCAAATATACATTAGCCAGCGTTTGAGCCTCTATGCCCTGGCTCGCATCAATAACAAGCAGCGCGCCCTCACAAGCAGCCAAAGCACGCGATACTTCATAAGTAAAGTCGACGTGTCCCGGAGTGTCAATCAAATTAAGCATATATGTTTTTCCGTCTTTTGCTTCATAGGAAATACGTACAGCTTGTGCTTTAATCGTAATGCCCCTTTCACGTTCCAGCTCTAACTGATCAAGCACCTGTTCTTCCATTTCACGTTTGGATAAAGTTCCGGTATTCTCAATCAGGCGGTCTGCCAGCGTTGATTTACCATGGTCAATATGTGCGATAATTGAAAAGTTTCTAATTAATTCCTGCGACATTCTTTTACCTCAGTCTTTCTTCATAGCTAAATATATAAATATTTGATATTATATTCGTATCTATGATTATAACATTCTGCAAGCTTTTCTAGCAAGATAACCGCCATTTTCTTAAAACCCGGCAAAAAAAATATATTTAAGAAAATTGCTTTTAACAAAGTTCTTGCCAAAAATCTTCTATCGTGATAAAATTCATTGGTAAAGTAATTTTTAGGAGGTGAATTCGTTGCCAAATATTAAATCTTCTATCCGTAGCGTAAAAACCGATGCAGAACGCCGTGCAAAAAATGCACCTATTAAAGCTGCTCTTCGCAATGCTTCCCGTAAAGTTGTTGCTGTAACTGATGCTGGTTCCAAAGAAGAAGCTCAAACAACTTTCGTTAATGCAACCGGTTTACTTGATAAAGCTGCCCGTAAAGGTATTATCCACAAAAATGCAGCAGCCCGCAAGAAATCCAGACTTGCTAAACGTGTTAATGCAATGGAATAGCAACAATACAAACCTGCTCAACGGAGCAGGTTTTTTTGTTGCTATTTAATATCATCTCTTGAATATAAAAAAACCTGCTCCGCTGAGCAGGTTTTTTTATATTCTATTCAGCTTTTGCGGATTCTCTTGCTACAATACGATCCAATATTTCGGCTGCTTTAAAAATAACAAGATTACACTTAATCTCATCATTTCTGTATTTTTCTTTAAGACACTTGCAATCGATGCAGCCCATTTCACTTTTGAAAGCTTCGATGAATTCAGTTTCCAATTCTTTAATACGAGTGCTTTCGTGGGAACGTTGTTTTACATAGAGATGACTCAAAACCATAATTCCGCCGGTAATCGCGCCGCAGATACTTTCCACACCCATACCGCCGCCAAAGCCGGCAGCTAATTTCAAAGCTTCAGGCGAAAGCTTTAAATCATAAGCCCAATTCGCACCATAAAGCATTTTTTCTGCGCAGTTTAAATCAATGTCATTCCCAAAGCCTTTTTGTAACAATGCTAACAACATAAATATTCCTCCCCCTATTATTGTTGAAACCCTGTATCACATGCCCATGGCAGAATTTCTTACCTTACTTCAAAGCCTGCAAGTTTGTTTCAGTAACAATATTAATATTCATTGCTAAAAGTTTTTCGGCAGTTACACCATTGCCTGCAATTTTGTTGCCGCTGAAAGTGCCATCATAAATAACGCCGCAGCCACAAGAGGGACTTTGCGCTTTTAAGACCGCTTGCCGGCAGCCATTTTCCACAGCAATAGCAGCAGTTCTTTCTGCTCCCAGTTTAAAGAAGGCTGTTACATCCCCGCCTTCTTTGTTAACTACCAGTTTTTCCAAGCGTTCAGCAGGTGGTCTTGGCGTAAACAGTCCGCCAAGTATTTCAGGACAAACAGGTATCAGATTATATTTCTCGCTTAAAGCAGCAATTTCGCTATTAATATTTACATCTCCATTATACCTGCATTTAATACCCAAAAAACAGGCACTGACTAAAATCGGCTCTTTAGGCATAATGTTGATTACTCCTCTTTAAATTATCATGCAATAACATAACCAGAATTTCTTCCAATTGCTCAAATTTTCTGCCGCCTTTACGCAAATCGATATTAAGTTGTCCCAGAGCCATTAAACATTTTTGCAAGCTTGTTTTCGTAAAAAATTTGCTTTGAACTATTGTTTTTTGTGCAATAAAAGGATGCATCTTCAGCTCGTTGGCAATAGCGCTTTTGTCGTAACCAGCTTCCGCAAGTTCTTTGACTTGCCACAATTTCCTGATTTGAGAGCTTACAATACCATTAACCTTTAGAATGTTTGTACCCCTTTTTTCTTCCACGGCCAGTAAACTAAGCACTTCTTCAGTCTTTTTCTCCGCAATCGCGTTTGTCAAAGCAAATATTGAAACCTCCGGTAATTCCGAAAAGATAGCTTCAACATCCTGTCGCGTCCATTTCTTTCTTGCACCGGCATAAATTGCCAATTTTTCAATCTCATTAGCAAGCAGCAATAAAGGTACATTGTCTGTTGCCGCCATGTATTCAATTACCAATTCAGCAGCTCCATATTCCCAAATGCAGCCGTGAAGAACTGCCTGTTCATCAAGCCAGGGTCTTAAATTGTAAGATTTAACGGCTTTGCTCTCAACAATTGCCGCTATCGGCAAAAGTGTCTTATAAAACTTCGATCGTTTATCAAGTTTTTCCACAGCGCATACAATCTGACAAAAATCGGGAACATTAGTCAGCAGTCCAGCTAATTGCACCTGTTGTTCCTTGCGTGCTTCGCTGTCTTGCTGTTTGTCCTGCCTAAGCATTTTCGGATTTTTGATCACCACCATGTTCTTTCCTGAAAAAAAAGGATAACTGTTGATAACGGTCTCCAATTCTTTTAAGGGCAATTCCCTGTCGAAAACATTTATTTCCCTGTCACGTTCCGCAACAGCAGTGAAAGTTGTCTGCAAAACAGCTTTTATTATTTTTTCTTTATAATAATCTTCTTCACCCCAGATAATGATAACCCGAGGAATTTCAAGATTTTTTTCCAAAGCTTCCAGAAATTTTTCTGCTGAAATTTCCATCTCTTACTCCCTGCTAAAAGTATTTCCCCTGATAACGATAACTATACCATGTGCAGTTTGAACCGTCAAAAACAACTTTAATATTGCCGGCATGGTCCGTGCGCAATATTTTCACTCCAATTTCCTGCAATTTCTCTAAAGTTTCTGGTGCAGGATGGCCAAACTTATTATCAGAGCCTACGGATATAACCGCCAGGCGAGGCTTCACCGCCTGCAAAAACTCAAACGAAGATGATGTTTTGGAGCCATGATGGGCAACCTTCAGGACATCAGCCTTAACTGAGCCTGCACTTGCTGCAATTTCCTCTTCCTCTGTAGCATCACCGGTAAAAACTATGCTCTTAGCGCCGTCAGTTATTTTCATAATTGCCGAGCTCTCATTTTCATTATGCTTTTCCGCAAAAGCTGCCGTGGTTGGTGCTTCAATAACAGCTATTTGGCAAGAACCTAAATTGTATTGCTGCCCGCCGTTCAGGTATTTTATCCTGCTTTTATTTTTTACAAAGTTAAGCAAAACTGAAACATCCTGACTCGGCTCTTCCTGCGTCAATAAAACGCAGCCTATCGGAATCGACCGTGCGACAGCAGCCGCGCCCCCTGCATGATCATGGTGGCCATGGCTAAGCGCCAATACATCGAGCTTGTCTATACCTAAATATCTTAAAAACGGAAGAACTATTCTCTCTCCGGTGTCATAATTGCCTCGTAGCCCGCCCGCATCAATCAAAATCGTTTTTTTGTCTTCCGTGATAACTAGTGCCGCATCGCCTTGACCAACATCAATAAAATAAACCGTAAATGGCTGCCTGGCAAAATGCATTGTTATAATGGGCAAAAATATTGCGAAACAAGTTAATGCTACAACTAGCTTTCGCTCCTGGAGATCGAGGGTTTCGAAAGGCCAGATACGAAATAAACTTATCAATAGCAAATAATAGGCCAGTGCCATTATGAAAGGCTTATGTGCAATAATGATACTGGCAAAAGGCCATGCGGCTATCCATTTTGTCGCTGCCAAAGCCGGTGTCAGCAAAAGACTGGCAAACATTAAAAGTATAATTCCAAGCGGTTTGCAAAGAAAAGACAGAAACAAACCAGCCATTGTTAAAAGTACGATAAATTCCATAACGGGAACTACTATAATGTTGGCCGCCAGAGAACTTATAGACACTTGATGAAAATAATAAACCAGCAACGGCAGTACTGCCAGCTGTGCTGCAATCGTCACAGCCAGAGCAGCAGCAAAATATTTCCTCATATATTGTGCCAGCCAAGCCTTGACCGAAGGAAACAGATATATCAGCCCTGCTGTTGAAGCAAAAGAAAGCTGGAACCCGATATCCAAAACCCACATTGGCTTATAACAAAGTATGCTTATAGCAACAATCGCCAGCACTGCCCCACTGTCTTCATTTCTTTGCAAGGCAAGGCCAAGCAGCATTGCCATTCCCATAAGGGCCGAACGCAACACTGGTGGTGAAAATCCGCAAATCAGGCAGTAACCAATAACAGTTCCCGCCGCTATAACCAAAGATAACTTTTTTCTGACATGCAAGAAACTCAATAAGGAAAGAACAAAACCTATCAAGAGTGCAACATGACTGCCTGAGACTGAAAGAATATGTACGATACCGGTAGCGGAAAATTTTTTTACAGTATCTTCATCAATACCGTCATAGCCGCCTAAAGTCATGCCCCCAAGAATAGCAGCATCTTTTTCCGGCATAACTTTTTTCAGCTGTGCCCTCATCAAATTAGCTGCCTCTGCAGGATAGGAGGACCACGGTCTTGGCATCACAATATACCGCACTTGTTCGGCTCGGGCCGACATCCTGCCGCCGATGCCCTGCACTTTAGCAGCCATTTCGGTATCAAAAACACCGGGATTCGCAAATCCTCGTATAGGCTTGATTTCACCTTGTACATTTAGCCGGCCATAGCCAAGCGTCCTGATTTGGCTATTTCTCGGCACCTTGGCAATTACTAAGCGGAGAATGCCATTGACAGTAAATGTTTTTTCTCCCTGCTTAATAAGCTTACAATCCATACGCAGACTTATTGCGTCATCTTCCAGTTCCTTCACTGTTCCCGGTATTATCGTTCCACTAACCATTATTTCTTGGTTTAAATATTGCTCTATATAATTCGCACCCCGTCTGCTGCCCGCAACGCCTACTGCCCAGCCACAAACGAAAATCAAAACTGCACTTAAACAAATATATGCTTTTAAATTTTGTATTTTGTGATAAAAATACAGATTAAGAATAACCAATAATACGAAGGATGACAAAACGCCTGTTAAACTTAAAAATTGCCTGTTGCAAATACCAAAATAATCCCCCAGACAGAACAGCAAACTAGCATAGAGAGAATATGCCATTTTAGACTGCCAGATAATCCTTCATTTTCTGGAATTTAGCCTTCCCGATACCTTTTACATTCATAATATCTTCAATTTTATTAAAGCAATGCTGCTGTCTGTAATCTATAATTTTCTGTGCCGTTACCTGACCTATTCCCGGCAAATTTTCCAATTCTTCAAGAGTGGCTGAATTCAGGTTAACTGTTGTGCTATTATCCCGCACTGCCTGACTGCTTGCATTCGATGCTGAAGCTCTTTCCGTGCCGGGGGCTCTTGTTTTTGCTTGTTTCCCACTCAAGGCAGGCACGTTTATCTGCATCCCATCTTTGCATTTTTTAGCCAGATTAACCTTGTTGACGTTTGCATTCAAAGTCATTCCTCCGGCCTTTTCTATTGCTTCCTTTGCCCTGCTCCCCGCCGGCATTTCATACGTTCCCGGTTTCTTCACTTCTCCACTGACATAAACCGTCATCCCTTTGCTTTTGCTTTGTGCCAAAGGTTCGCCGCTTTCCATAACACCGCTCTCGATTTTGGCCGGTGTGCTCTGCCAAATACTTAAACCAACCAGCACGATAATCAATGAAGCTACAAGCATTAGTTTTTTCTTTTCCCACAAATTCACTCTGACACCTCCAACAAAAAGACTCACCCCGGTCGCCTATGATGGCGTTACCGTAGGTGAGTCTCTAATAGCGTCGTCCTCTTATAACTTGTTATTATATTAATATCTTTATATTAACACTCTCAGGTTTATTATTCAAACATGTATACTCCCAAAAACAATCAGAGGAGTATCCGTTTACGCACGAAAACTCCTCTGATTTGTTTGTTAACGAACAACAATATTTACTAATCTTTTGGGAACACAAACAACTTTGATAATTTCTTTGCCGCCGATAAGCTCTTTGATTTTCGCATCAGACAAAGCAAAGGCTTCCAATTCTTCCTTGGTAGCTTCAGAAGGAACAACAATACGTTCTTTGCCCTTACCATTGATTTGAAGAATAACCTCAACCTCAGCAACCTTCATGGCCTCTTCATCGTAAGCTGGCCAATTTTCCTTGTGAACACTGCCGCTGGCATCGATAACCTTGGTCCAAAGTTCTTCTGCGATATGTGGAACAAATGGTGCAAGCAAACGAATGAGTGCTGATGTAGCTTCAAAAACAAGACCGGCATTCGGATTGTTTTTCTTTTCCTTATAAGCATAAAGCCCATTCACTAATTCCATCATGGCGCTGATTGCTGTATTGAAATTGAAACGCTGTTCAATGTCATCCGTAACTTTTTTAATGCTGGTATGAAGAATGCGGCGCAATTCTTTATCATCTTCGTCAAGCTCAGCAGCATCATAGGAAACTACATGCTGCTCCAATTGCGGGCCAAAATGAGCAACAATACGCCACACCCTGTTCAAGAAGCGGAATGATCCCTCAACACCTTGGTCGCTCCACTCCAATTCTCTTTCCGGCGGGGCAGCAAAGAGAATAAAGAGACGAGCTGTATCTGCACCGTATTTGCTGATGATTTCTTCCGGCGAAACAACATTGCCAAGTGATTTTGACATCTTGGCACCGTCTTTAATAACCATACCTTGAGTCAAAAGGTTTTTAAACGGCTCGCCAGCTTCTACCAAACCAGCATCGCGCAGAACTTTCATGAAGAAACGTGAGTAGAGCAGATGCAAGATCGCATGCTCAATACCACCTATATACTGGTCAACAGGCGACCAGTAATTGACGGCTTCCTTCGAAAATGGGAGCTTGTCATTTTTCGGATCAGTGTAGCGCAGGTAGTACCAGGAGGAACAAAGGAAGGTATCCATGGTATCCGTCTCACGCTTAGCAGGTTTACCACAAGCAGGGCAAACACAATTTACAAATTCTTCAGAAGTAGCAAGTGGTGAAACGCTGCCGCTGGCAAAATTCACGTTTTCCGGCAATCTGACAGGCAGCTCTTCTTCCGGCACGAGCACAGGTCCGCAATCAGGGCAATAAATAATCGGGATCGGCGCGCCCCAATAACGTTGGCGGCTTACCAGCCAATCACGCAAACGATAATTTACACGGCGGGAGCCAATACCTTGAGCTTCCATCTCATCCATGATAGCTCCCATTGCCTCTTCATTGCCCATGCCATCGAATTTGCCGGAATTAACCATAACGCCGCTTTCATCGTAAGCGCCATCCATTTCTTCCAGTTTCAGGGCATGATCTTTTGGTTGAATAACGATGATTTTCTCAATACCGTATTTACCGGCAAACATCCAGTCACGTGAGTCATGGGTAGGAACGCCCATAACGGCGCCTGTACCGTAATCATACAATACATAGTTTGTTATCCAGATCTGCACCTTGCGTCCTGTAAGCGGATGAATACAGTAATGACCTGTGAACATACCTTCTTTTTCGGATTCACTGGAAGTACGTTCTATGTCGGATTGGTTTCTTACCTTGTCGCAGAACACTTGCAATTCCGCAGCATTAGGATTATCTACCAGAATTTTTTCAACAATCGGATGCTCCGGAGGCACAACAACGAAAGTTACGCCGTAAATAGTATCCGGGCGGGTAGTATATACTGCAAGCTTTTCCTGGAAAGCCGGCACATCAAAGCTGAATTCGAGACCTTCGCTGCGGCCGATCCAGTTTTTCTGCATGGTTTTAACGCGCTCCGGCCAGCCATCAAGCTCTTTCAAGTCTTCCAGCAATTCATCTGCGTAATCAGTAATTTTAAAGAACCATTGTTCAAGGTCTTTCTTAACAACAGTTGAATCGCAGCGCCAGCATTTGCCATCAATTACCTGCTCGTTGGCAAGCACTGTATTACAGGAATCACACCAGTTAACGGCGGATTTTTTCTTAACGGCAAGACCGCGTTTATAAAACAGCTCAAAAAACCATTGTGTCCATTTATAATAATCTTCTTTACAAGTCGTTACTTCACGTTCCCAATCATAAGACAAACCGAGCTCTTTCTGTTGGCGTGTCATATTGGCAATGTTTTCCATCGTCCATTTAGCAGGATGTATGCCATGTTTAATAGCTGCATTCTCTGCCGGCATACCAAAAGAATCCCACCCCATCGGATGCAGAACATTAAAACCCTTCATCGTACGGAAACGAGCTATAACATCACCTATTGAATAATTACGCACATGACCCATGTGCAAATTGCCGGAAGGATAGGGAAACATTTCCAAAACATAGGATTTAGGCTTGCCGTTATCGATTTCTGTTTTGAACGTCTTATTTTCTTCCCATTCCTTTTGCCACTTTGCTTCCAGTTCGTGCGGAGCATACTTTTCGTCAATCATACTTCAAAAACCTCCCAAAATTTTCCTAGTCTAAGAAAAACAAAAATCCCTTTCCGCTCTAGCAGAAAGGGACGAGATAACCCGCGGTACCACCCTGTTTGTCAGTATTAACCGACCACTTAAAAATCTTTAACGCAGACCTGCGTCCTATGTTTGCACATAGGCTCCTTCGCGGTGAGTTCATCTTTTTTATGCATTGACTCGCATCATCCGTCAACTTTCTGCAGCATAAGGGCAAGACTAATATTCCACTTCATTGGATTTATCCATAATTTCATATTCATCTGCATCTTTCATAATGGCTTAACAGGTAACAGAATCCTATAAAAACACTTATAAAACATTATATCATAATTTTAAAAGCTTACAAGACGTTGTTTCCTTTCAATTTAAAAAGCATAAAAATAATTATCTTTTTCCAAGCGTCTGTTTCTGTTTCCACTAATTTGTGCTATTGTTAAGGTAAGAAAAATGACATGCAACTAAATTGTTGATGATCATTGTACAGATAATTGCCTTAACAAGCACAAAGAAGGAGGCCGCTTTATGTTCAGTCCGCAAATTAAAGAAATATTGAAGAGGCAGCTGTTTTTCCTTGGCACAACATATGAAGCTACGCCAAGAGTCAGGCCTATGCGCCCATTTGTTGATGATGGCGACAATATTTGGTTGATAAGCTATAAAGGCACTGAAAAAAATAAAGAAATAGAACTCAACAATAAAGTTGAACTGTGTACAGTTGACAACAATGACGTTCTCCGCCTGCAAGGATCTCTTTTGCAGGAAAACAATATTTGTTCGGAAGAAATAAAAGAAATCCGCCAGCAAATTTTTGATAATTTGCCATATGTTAAAGAAATTTTCAAAGAGGCCTCCGACCCGAACATGGTTGTCTATAAGTTAATCGTCAGCAATGTAATATTTCGCAGCTTAGGCAATGCTGATATCTCAGAACTTCATTTCAAATTATAAAAATTTTCCTTTATAGAAGAGGTATAACAAGTGAAACTATATGCTATCGGTGACCTGCATCTTTCCGGCAATCCGCCGACAAAACCAATGACGATTTTTGGTGAACATTGGAACGATCATTGGCATAGAATAAAAGCATCCTGGTTGTCTTTGGTGCAACCCGAAGACACAGTGATATTGTGCGGCGACATTTCCTGGGCAATGCATCTTGATGATGCTCTTGCCGATCTCAATGAAATTGCCGATTTGCCCGGCAAAAAAATCATACTCCGCGGTAATCACGATTATTGGTGGAGCACCGTCAAAAAAATGAGCAATGCCACCAACGAAAATTTCTTTTTTTTGCAGAATAACTTCTTTGCAGTTGGCAATACAGCTATTTGCGGAACTCGCGGCTGGAACCTGCCGGGCAACGAATTCTTTACACCCGAAGATGAAGCCATCTACAGACGCGAATGTCTGCGGCTGGAAACATCACTGCAGCTTGCCCGTGCCGCAGGCTTCTCGGATATAATAGCAGCGCTGCATTATCCACCGCTCTATGTCGGCGTTGAAGAATCCTGTTTCACTGAACTTTGTGAGAAATACAAAGTAAGGACATGCCTCTTCGGGCACGTTCATGGTGAAGATGCCAAAAATGCTTTTCAAGGTTTGAAAGCAGGAACAAATTATAAAATAGTTGCTGTTGATGCCGTAGGTTTTAAGCTGCAAGAGATATAAAAAAATAAGCGATGCAAATATTTTTTGCATCGCTCATTTTTTTTACTTTTTACATACCCTTATTCAAACTGAAAGCATCAAGGGTATCATTAATCTTTTTCGCCAAACTATCCGGCAGGCCTTCAATATTTATGTTCAGGAAGCCACGCACGATAATCGCCGTTGCCTCTTCTTCACTCAAGCCTCGTGCCATCAAATACTCGATTTCTTCGGGCGCAATGCGGCCAACTGCTGCCTCATGACTAAGTTCAGCATTGCCGGTATGCGCATCAAGTTCAGGTATGGCATAGATACGTCCTTCATTGCTGAGCATCAGGCCATTGCATTCCAGATGGGCACGCACACCCTCAGACATGCCCGCCAGCAAGCCGCGGTTGATAATAGTGCCGCCGGTTGATAAGGAGCGCGTAATTATTTCCGCTCTGGTGCCGGGAACTTCAAGGATGGACTTGCCGCCGATATCAAGATGCGCGCCTTTCGGAGCAACCAGAATCGAATTCAACCTCGCAACTGCACCTTTGCCAACTAACCTTGTAGTTGGATACATCTGCACATCTTTAACACGTTCGAGACAAACATAATTGGAAGTATACTGCGCATCTTCGCCAACAATAGCAACTGTACGCGGACGAACTGCGACATTCTCGCCCCAGCTGTGAATCATGGTGAAGGATAGTTTGGCTCCTTTTTCCACAAAGAACTCACTGATACCAATGTGTACACCATTTTCAACAGAAGGATCGCTGGCACAGCCGGAAATTATATTAAGTTCAGCACCTTCTTCAACGATGACTACATTGTGAACTCTTTGCAACTGGTCTTCATGACCGATAAAAACACAAGCCTGCAATGGGGCACTTATTTTGTGTCCTGCACGCACTCTGATAAAATATCCCTGCTCTCTTTCAGTTGCTGTTTTAGCAGTATATTTATCTGTATCAGGCGCAACCGCTTTCCACCAATATTTTCCAACAAGTTCCGGATGTTTTTTTGCCGCGTCGCCAGTGTTCATTAATTCCAGTGGTGTTTCTTTATCTACTTCTATCTGTACCGGCGTATTGTCAACCTGAATGAAAGTTGCGCTGCGGCCTTCTCCGTCAAGTTCTATGCCGACTTTAGCAAGTTTCGATCTGCCGCCTGCTGTTAAATCTTTTGTGCTTTTTGTTCTGGCTTCGTCATTATCATCATATTTGCTTAAGTCTATATCTTCGCCATAAAGAGCTTTTTTATCCAACGCTGCTGCCAGATTTTTCTTGTCAGCCATTATATTCCACCTCCGCAGCCTTTATTAATACAATGTTCATAGCCTTTTTGGCAGATACAGGAAAACATCTCCATCGGATCACCGCTGCAGGATAATGTTCCATCAAAAAGTATATGTGCTTTCGTAGCTGGAATATATTTCAGAATATGTCCAAGATGAGTAATAACCAAACCGGAATTTTGACTTTCTTCCAGCGGATTAACCTTGCCAGGCAGATTGCCGCCGAAATGCGGGCAACAGCCTTTTTCACACTGACATGCTTTGCCGGATAGTATATATTTTGCCGCACGGCCGACTAAGGCTATATTTTCCACATCGACACCGGATTCTGGTTCATCAAGTAATAAAAACTCAGGCTTTTGTGCCATCAATTGCAATAATTCCGAACGTTTGATTTCCCCACCGGAAAATCCGTCATTAACCGAACGGTCGAGATGAGCGCTTAGCCCCATCCACTCAGCCATAATTTCTGTTTCCTCGGGCGTTGCTCCACACAGCTGCACCATTTGCCGCAAACTTAATCCCCTGATTGTAGGTGGTCTTTGAATCATAACCCCCATACCAAGCTTGACTCTTTCATGCAGCGGCATTTCTGTAATATCCTGTCCTTTGAAATAAATCTTTCCTTGGGTAACTTTATAGCGTTCAAACCCCATAATGGTTCCAATCAAAGTAGATTTGCCTGTTCCATTTGGTCCATACAAAACATGCACTTCACCTTTTGGTATATGTAAGTTAATATCATGAAGAATAACTTTATCATTGATAGCAATGGATAAATTTTCAATTCTCAGCATATAAAAATATTCCTCCTCTCGCTTGTTAATCAAAGTATACAATATCGCTTAGGATTAGTCTACCTGATAAGCCTGTTTTGCTTGATTTTTCATACTGGAAATGCCTTATGTAATATAGTATAATGTTGCAAGACCCATCCGGCGGGGGTGGGTGGAGGAGGAAACAAAATGCTTAATACCGAAGCGGAAAAAGCTATTCTGACAAGATTAAAAACAGTTAAAGGTCATATTGCCGGCATAGAACGTATGGTTGAAAACAAAGAAAATTGTGCTGACATCCTGGTACAAATATCAGCCACCCGTTCCGCAATAGAAAAAATCGGCATTTATCTCTTAGAAAACAATGCCAAAGACTGCCTTTGCAACGCAGCGAAGTCAGACGAAGAAAAAGAACATGTGCAAAAAATCGTTAAACAGATTATTTCGTTTTTGAAATAACAGAATTAGGGAGGCATTATGCATCAATATCTTTTTTATATCGGAGATTTTCCTGTCCGTATGTATGGACTTGTACTTTGCATGAGTATTTTTCTGGCAACAGGTGTTGCTTACTTTTTAGCCAAACAGGATGGCCGTTGGCATACGCACATAGCTGATATAGGCATTTACGGCGGTTTTGCCGGAATTATCGGCGGACGCCTCTGGGATGTATTCTTTTTTGACTGGGACTATTATAGCAATCACCTGTTAGAGATTCCTTTTGTATGGCAAGGCGGCATGGCCGTGCAAGGCGGTATGATAGCAGGCGTCTTGGCCGGCTTTGTTTACTGCCGCATTCATAAGATTGATGCAGTAGCATTGCTGGATATCGTCACACCATCTTTAATCATCGGGCAGTCCATCGGTCGTATGGCAAATCTTTTAAACGGCGATGCTTTCGGTTCTCCAACGGGCGGTAATTTTGGTCTGGTTTATCCGGAAGGCACGCTTGCCTATAAAACCTACGGGAGTACACCTCTTTGGCCGGCAGAAGTCTGGGAGGGACAGCTTGACATTGTTATTTTTGCATTGTTGCTGCTCTTCCGAACCACCAATCACGCTCGCGGCCAGGTAGCACTGCTTTATGTGATATTATATTCCGCTGTGCGTTTTGGTTTGGAAATGTTGCGAGGCGATTACACCGAGCCTTTCCTTTTCGGTCTGAAATCTGCACAAGCAACAAGTCTCGGCTTCATTATCGTTGCCGCAATCCTCTTTGTTTGGGTAGGACGCAAAAAACCAGAACAAGTTGCCAAGCCGACAGCAAAAAAAAATAAATAAAATTTTTACGCACGAAAAGATAAGACCGGAGTTCTTTTGAACTCCGGTCTTATTTTATTTTAGGATTAAACCCACAGGGCAGTGATCACTGCCCATAATATCTGTATAAATCAAACTATCAGATATCCTGTCAGCAAGACGATTGGAAACTACAAAATAATCAATTCTCCATCCCGCATTTTTTTCTCTGGCCTTAAACATATAGGACCACCAAGTATATACTCCATCCTTATCAGGATATAAATGGCGGAAAGAATCTATGAAACCTGCTTCTAACAACTCTGTCATCTTAGTTCTTTCTTCATCAGTAAAACCAGCATTCTTGCGATTAGTTTTAAAATTCTTCAAATCTATTTCCTTATGAGCAACATTCAGATCACCACAAATAATTACAGGTTTCTTCTCGTCCAATTGTTTTACATACGCTCTGAACGCATCTTCCCATTGCATGCGATAGTCTAACCTGGCAAGTTCACGCTGCGAATTCGGCGTATAAACATTTACAAGATAAAAACCATCAAATTCCGCTGTGATAATCCTGCCTTCCTGGTCATGCTCAGCAATGCCCATATCATAGCTGACGCTCAGAGGTTTTATTTTAGTAAATATCGCCGTACCGGAATAACCTTTTTTCTCAGCACTATTCCAGTATTCTTCATAACCGGGAAAATCAAACTCCGCCTGATCCTTTTGCATTTTAGTTTCCTGCACGCAAAAAACATCTGCCTCAGACACGGAAAGAAAATCTTGAAAGCCTTTGTTCATGCAGGCTCGCAAGCCATTTACATTCCAGGAAATCAATTTCATTTTTTACTTCTCCTCATTTTTCTCTTTCTGATATTAAACCAAACATTCATTAATACAATTAGACCACAAACTGCCAATACAATCTGCCAGTTTAAATATTTCCAGTAACCAAGATTGATGACCATCGCCAACAAAACAACAGAAAGCAACATTAAGCCAAAATTAAAATAAATGCCATTTTTAAAGGATAATCCTTCTTGCAAAAATAAACCGCCCAATGCAAAATAATAAATCATTAAAAGCATCGCAGCATATAAAGGACCTGCAAAGGCTGCTGTTGCCAAAAATGATCCTACAAAAACAAAGATCGGCAAATAAAAAAACAGTTCGTAAGAAGAACATCCGAAATCTTCTTTTTCAAAAGCCGCAAAAGAATAAAGCCACGCCAAACCGGAACAGACAAAAAAAGCAAGCAAGTACGGCCCTTTCGCAAACATTGTCGGCCAAAAATGGGGCACCAGAAGATGAACACCTACTAATAATGAGCTTATCTCGCCAAAACCAGCAAAAATTTTTTGTATTATCGAATCTTCACCAAACTGTTTAGCCCAGATTGATATCAGCGCAAGCGTCACCAGCAGTTTTAATCCGGAAAACCAGCAAAAAGGATCCCCAACCATGCCTCTTACTAAAAGAGCCATGCTTACAGTAAGCAATATCCCTATAGTTACAGTAGGTCCTTTGTGTGTTTTCATTATCTTCTCAGTCCCATCACCGCATCCTGAACTTCATCAACTTCTTTGAGACATTCGAGCAAAACTAAAACAGTGTCATAGTCACGCTCTTCAATGCAAAGATCAATTTTCTGCTTTAATCCTTGCTTTAACGGCTGTAACTTTTCATTAAGGTTTTGATAAAACCAGTTGCTTGCTTCAATAATTTTCTGGTTTTCACTTTTGTCCATTTCATCCAAGGCTGACGCAAATTTTTGCACGCAGCTTCTTATACTTTTTATCCCTTTATCAAATTCAGTTTTATCTACCTTCAATTATGTATTCCTCCTGCAATAATATCTTTAATTATCCAACTTTTATTTAATTATACATTATTTTGGATGCGAAATTTCAACATATTTGACACAAAGCATTGTTCACATTTTTTTCATAGATTTGCCCTTTGTTTGTCAAACTTACATTATATACTTTTCACATAGCAGGAGTTACCCCCTCTTGCTATACCCTTCCCATTAAATCATCATAAACAACTTTCCCTTGAGATGACCGCTTACGAACCCCTCGTAAGCGGTTATTTCTTTCTTTTGGCAATAATATTTTGCAAGCAAAATCCATCATAAGCAAATAAATTTTGCGTATGATGGATTTTTATTTTAACAAATAAATCTAATACTATCTTGACCAAAATTACTTAATTAAGACCAAAATAATCATAAACCCGACAGACTTCTTCCTCCAGTCTATCCGGCGCAAGATCATGCTTAGCCGCCAATATAACCATTCCCTGCAATTGACGCTTTAAAAAAGCTTCAAAAATTGCTTTATCCATAGAATGATTATCCCCTTCAATGCTGCCTGTGCCGCAATAAGCAATCGTAAAATCTTTGATGGTTGCTGTTTCTTTATCTAAAAAATAAAAAAGATAAGGAAAACTGTCGCAAAAGTTTTTTACTATCCTGACAATCTTTTCTTCTGCAACCGCTCCCGAGTCGTATCCTTCGAAGCTAATATTCATTCTGCCTGCAAATTTTTCTACATACTCTCTTTTTTCTCCCAGAAATAACAGCAATGCCAAGTAACGTTCTATTGCTAAACTTTCTGATTCTTCTTTTTTTATAAAGACATTAATATATTCTGCTTTTTCTAAATATTCTTCCACATGTTCTCGATATTTTTCAAGCTCCATCACTTATCCTCATCGTCTGTTCACTATTTTTTCTTAACAATACACTCATAGGGAGTAATATCACCCTTTATTTCTGCATATTTGCGATTGTCATCACAAAGCTTAATATTTATTGCCCACATGGAAATATCCAGATCATCTTTGATGTGACGACACTGAAGATTCTTTTTAGGTTGCAGCCAACAAACTAATTGCTCAGCCTCAAGATATTGCACCAGATCGTCTTTATGCCATTTTCTTATGTTCCGGTCTGAGAAATAGATTGTTGCCATTTTTACCTCATCAATTGCCCAGTACTCAACCCGATAAGGTCTTTCGTCAGAGAATT
>JBOFWD010000096.1:0-9447 GCA_051653445.1 Acidaminococcaceae bacterium
ACTGGCACGCATATTGCTGACATGTTTTTTCTTGCATGGGTTTACATCCATATCATCATCGCGGCTATTCTCGCCAATAATCTGGCCTTCATAAACCGGCTCTCCCGGAACTACGAACATAACACCGCGTTCTTGGGAATTTGCAATACCATAGCTAGTTGTTTCACCATTTTCGAAAGCGACAAGTGAACCTCTGGTACGTCCGGGGATATCGCCTTTATAATCAGCATAACCGGCAAAAACGTGATTCATTACGCCGTTGCCTTTGGTATCAGTCAAAAATTGGTTGCGGAAACCAATTAAACCGCGTGCAGGAATATTGAATTCCATGCGTAGATAACCCGCCATTTCAGTAATATTAAGCAGTTCTGCACGACGCAGACCAAGTCCTTCCATAACTGCTCCCATAAAGTCTTGCGGCACATCAATGGTCAATGCCTCCATAGGCTCTTGCAATCTGCCGTCTTCTGTCCTATGCATAACAACTTTAGGCTTGCCAACTTGCAATTCATAACCTTCACGTCTCATTGTTTCAATCAAGACTGACAGATGCAATTCACCGCGTCCGCAAACAACATAAGCATCTGGTGATTCAGTTTCTTCCAATTTCATGCTTACATTTGTCTTCATTTCCTTAAATAAACGTTCCCTCAAATGACGGCTGGTTACAAAAGTACCTTCTCTGCCGGCAAACGGGCTGTTGTTAATGGAGAAAATCATGGATAAGGTTGGTTCATCTATTTTGATGCCTTCAAGACGTTCAGGGTTTTCACTGTCTGCGATAGTTTCTCCGATGTTTGCATCGGCAAGCCCGATCAAGGCAACAATATCACCGGCGCCAACTTCTTGTACTTCTATCCTTTTCAACCCTTGGTAAGTATAGAGACGACCTATTTTAGCTCGTCTTGAAGTTTCTTCGTTCATCAGCGTAATTGTTTCACCGTTGTGGATAGTACCACGAACAATACGACCAACAACAATACGGCCTACATAATCATCATAATCCAAAGTGTTAACAAGCATTTGCAGAGGAGCTTCCAGGTCTACATCCGGTGCCGGAATATTTTCCAGTATAACTCTGAATAGTGGCTCAAGACTGTCGCTTTCCTCATCCATTGTTAATTTTGCAATACCATTACGTGCGGATGCATAAACAACCGGGAATTCCAATTGCTCGTCATTAGCGTTAAGCTCAATAAATAAATCGAGCACCTCGTCCACTACTTCTGCAACGCGCTGGTCCGGCCTGTCTATTTTGTTGATTACTACAATAGGTTTGAGATTTTGTTCCAAAGCCTTACGCAGTACATATTTAGTCTGCGGCATAGGGCCTTCATAGGCATCTACCAACAGCAAAACGCCATCAACCATACGCAGAACACGTTCTACTTCACCGCCAAAATCAGCATGTCCCGGTGTATCCAAAATGTTGATTTTGCTGCTGTTATGCATAACGGCAGTATTCTTTGCCAAGATTGTAATGCCGCGCTCACGCTCCTGATCGTTAGAGTCCATAACTCTCTCTTCAACTCGTTCGTTAGCACGAAAAACACCGCTTTGCTTAAGCATGGCATCAACCAAAGTTGTCTTGCCATGGTCAACGTGAGCGATGATTGCAATATTCCGTAAATCATTTCTTATCATAATAATTATTCTTCCTTCCTGATTCAAAAACAAAGAAAAGGATGCTTGTCAATAAGCACCCTTTCTCATGACTAGTTAATTATATTCTTTTTAAGCAAGCATGTCAATAAAGTTACGTGGATTAGCTAATTGCTGCCAATTATAATTTTATTGTCTTTTACCTTGCCTAAAATTCATTTTTTAGATGTTTTTCAACATTTCATCGACATATTTCTTGGCCTTTTCCAATTTTTTCCTGATGTCCGCTGTTTTAGAAGAATCTCTGGCGGTAATTTGCTCTATCCTTGTTTTGTAAAGAGCAATATCGCGTTCAAACTTACGCAATGCATCATGCAGTTCCCGTCCCTCCGGCAATTCTGCAGGAATAAGATGAGACGTCTCCATACGCCACTCAGTGCCGTCTATCACGACGCTGTCACCATATTGTGGTATTGCCGTCGCTGTTCCAAGGTTACGCTGAAGTTCTTCCGCAAAGCTGAAGGCTGCATCATGTTCACCATGCACAACAAAAAACGCTTTTGGCCGTTTTTCCATCGCTTCGAACCATTCCAGCAGCTGGTCCTTATCAGCGTGTGCGGAAAATCCTTCCAAATATCTTATTTTCGCTTTAACAACAATCTCCTCACCCATGATCCGGACGCGCTTTGCGCCATCAATCAAGAGTCTTCCCAAACTGCCTTCTGCCTGAAATCCCGCAAAAAGCACGGTACTGTCAGCTCGCCACAAGTTATGCTTTAAGTGATGGAGCACCCTTCCGGCATCGGCCATGCCGCTTGCAGAAATAATAATCATCGGACTTGGCATAAAGTTAAGCGCTCTTGATTCATCAACAGATTGTGTAAAGCGAATTTGCGGTAACGACAAAAGATTGCCTTTCTTATTATAAATTGTCTGCGCTTCTTCATCATATTCATCCGGATTCATCAGTGTTAGTTGCGTTGCCTTAGTTGCCATCGGGCTGTCAATCACAATTGGTATTTCCGGTATCTTCTTTTCTTCCATCAGCTTCTTCAAATAATATAACATTATTTGCGTACGTCCGACAGCAAAGGCCGGCATGATGAGATTGCCGCCACGTGCAGCCGCTTCCACTACAATTTTTCTCAGTTCTTCTTCTCTATCATAAACAGGATGCGTACGATCGCCATAAGTTGATTCTGTAATAATAAAATCTGCCTGCGGCACTCTGCTGGGATCTTTTATAATAGGCTGTCCCGGCTGACCAACGTCGCCGGAAAATACAATTCTGGTTTCTTTACCATTCTCGGTAATACAAAATTCAATAAACGCAGACCCAAGGATATGTCCTGCTATTCTAAATGCGAAATTTATACCATCATAAAGCTCAATCTTCTCGTTATAAGTATGTGTATCAAAATGTTTAAGTGCTATCTCGGCCTCATCAACTGTATACAAAGGTTTTACTTCCGGTTTTCCGGCACGCATTCCTTTCCTGGTGGCCAGTTCTGCTTCTGATTCCTGAATGTGTGCACTGTCAGGCAAAAGAATCTCACATAATTCTTTGGTAACACGTGTACAGTGTATCCGCCCGCCGAAACCTTGTTTTACTAATTTGGGAATCAGGCCGCTATGGTCAATATGGGCATGCGTCAAAACTACAGCGTCAATAAGTTTGGGATCAAAAGCAAAATCTCTTTCGTTGAAGGTCTTAATGAGTTTGGAGCCTTGGTACATACCGCAATCGATTAAAATTTTTCTGCAGTTTGCTTCAAGCAGATAACAAGAACCCGTTACCATCCTGGCGGCTCCCAAAAACGTTATTTTCATTATCAAATTCCTCCCCTATGCTCATATTTAACTGTTTACGATTAAATATTCCACAATGACAAAGCTTTTCCCTGCAAATATAATTATTGCTCAGTTATAAATCGCCTAAATAGATTTTTATAACTCGTTAATTAAAATAAAAAAAGCCATGATAAAAATATCATGGCAAAATAAATTATTCTCCTAACACCCTTACTTCCGGCTCTAAATGCACCCCTGCATATTCATAAACCTTTTTTTGAACATCACTAATAAGCTGCAAAACATCCTCAGCAGTAGCACAACCTACATTAACAACAAAACCGGCATGTTTGGCAGAAACTTGCGCACCGCCAACCGTATAGCCCTTAAGCCCAGCTTGTTCTATCAAAGTTCCGGCATAATGTCCGGGCGGCCTTTTGAACATGCTTCCTGCATTGGGAATGTCAAGCGGCTGTTTGGTTGTTCTTCTATTCGTAAAATCAGCCATTTTAGAACGGATTTCATCTGCATTACCTTTAGCTAGCTGCATTTCAACAGCAATAACAATTGCTCCGCTCTCTTGGATTGCACTATGTCTATAACAAAAAGAAAGTTCTTCTTTGCTTAAATCTTTTATTTCGCCGTCAACAGTCAATACAGTTACTCGGTTTACCACTTTTGACATCTCACCGTCATAGGCGCCGGCATTCATAAAAACAGCGCCGCCTATGCTGCCTGGAATACCAACAGCAAATTCAAGTCCCGTAAGTGAACAAGCAGCGGCTTTATTGGCAACAGCTGCCAACGAAACTCCCGCTTCCGCCAAAATTTTCTCGTCGTGGCATATCATGTTTTTAATTGTATTGCCAACCTTCACCACTACGCCACGGATTCCTTTGTCTTTAACAAGCAGGTTAGAACCGTTACCAATGATTGTCAAAGGCACTTTTTCTATTCTAGCCTTGGCAATTACAGTTTTTAACTGATTGACATCAGCCGGCAAAACCAACAAATCAGCAGGCCCACCTATCCTAAATGAAGTGTGGGCCTGCATCGGTTCATTTTCTCGAAAATTCTCAGGCATATTATCCTTTAACCAAGCTTTGAATTCGTTAAGCGTCATTTTACTCCCCGGCAACTTCCTTAACGACATCACCGATAGTCTTAGAAATGTCATTAATCATCAGCTGAAAACGGATATATGCTTGCACATAATCGCTTGCAACACTATTTAAACTGATTAGTTCATATAGTTTTTGTACTTTTTCCATTTTTTCCTTGTCAGGAGTTTTTCCGGAAAACTGCTCTATTTCTAATTCTTGTTTTTGTTTCATAAAATCTTTGACCATAGATTCTGCGGAAGAATCTGCTGACAACTTCTTCTTTGCTTCTAAAAGTCTTTTATATTCCTGACTTTCACGCATCGCTCTTCCCAATTCATTAGCTGCATCGTATACATTCATTATTAATCACCTCAAAAGTAATAAATTGTTTCATTAACGCTCATTTTAGCACATTTATTACACTTTATAAAGTATTGGTTTTTATGGCAGTACGCTAAAAGGGATATCCATTAATTGGTAGCTGTTTGTACTGTCAAACTCAAAATGCCACCATTCCATATCAGAGCAAGTGAAACCCTCTGTCGACATTATCTGCTGCAACAAATCGCGTTCCCATCTTTCCAAAGATGTTCCGCCTGCAAAATCTCCATACTGGCGCGGTGAAGGTTCGTCAAAATCACTGATCATTTGTATCACTTCGCCTGTTTTAAGATTATAAAGGCTCACGTCTACGGCATTTCCGGTGTTATGCGAAGAACCTTTATCAGGCAGCGGCAATAATGATTTGTGTTCCTTTGGCAACGCTTCATATGCTAATTTTGATACTTTCCACGGCCTGTAAGCATCCCAGATAACTATACCGAATCCATAATCGGATAATTTTTCAGAAACGCGCCCAAGCGCATCTGCAGCATTTTTATTAAGATAGGCCTTTGAGCTTTCATATAGTGGCGTTGAAAAGCAGTTTTCATCAGTTGCATAACGCAAGTCAAATTTCAAGCCTGTAATTGCCGCCAGATTAACGAGCTGTGCCACATTAGGCGAAGTTTGCACTGGCATAACTGCATTTTGAATCTCTTGTCGCAAATCATCCAGTGGTTTTGTCGTTTTAATCTTAAAATAGTTCCCTTTCTCCGGCCCAAAAAACACTCTAGTATAACGATTGCCGCCAATGATGCAGCTAATACCATGGCCATCTTTATCACGTTCAAACTTGACACTGGCCTCCGTATTGGTCAAAGCGCCGGTTTCAGCGATCTGGTAAACATCATAACGTTCTTTAACTAGAGGAAATATGTTGCTTTTTTGATAATCTTTATCGTCAGGCAAATATCTGTAAACAATATTGAGCCTGCCGCTCTGCTCGCGCACCAGAAACTGTTCACCATTACCGGCATAAAGGCCAAGCAAATACTTTTCATCCAGCGGACAGTCTTTAGGCTGTATACCATTGGCATACACGAGCGAAGAAACTTGAAATAATAACGTACAAAGCACAATCATGAATACTCTGAAAATCAATTCTTATGCCTCCTAAATTCCACGGGAAGGCTTCCACCCCATACTATATCACGATATCTTTCGGGGAAAGTATCACCCTCTGTATTAAAGAAAAGCAGAACAGAATCCCTGTTTAACTTCAAATCTGTTTTAAGGTTATGGTATTTTTCCAAAAGGCCTACAACCCCACCGCCGATAGCTCCGGATTCACCAGCGGTTATTTTCTCATCATCGCCTAATGGATTACCCCAGAGCCTCATGCCAAGTGCTGCTACTTCATCTCTGCAGCTCAGACAAAATTCAGAATAATTCTTTAGGATATCCCAGGCAAGTGGATTTATCTCGCCACAAGCCAGACCGGCCATGATGGTATTAAGTTCACCAGCAACTGAAACCATCTTGCCTTGTTCAAAAGAGCGGAAGATGCAATTAGCTGCCGCAGCCTCCATAATCGTAAAAACAGGTCTTTTATCATAACCAAAGCTAGCCACAACTGCCTGTGCAGCAGCGGCCATAGAACCAACCCCAGCTTGAGCAAACACATGTGTAGGCGGTTCTGGAATTGCTTCCAAAGCTTCTCCGACCATTGTCGTATATCCCTGCATCACCCAAAGAGGCATCTCTTTATATTCTGGCCATGCGGTATCCTGCACAACTACCCATCCATTCTCAGCCGCATCAGCAACAAGCATTCTTACGGTATCATCATAATTGGACTCAGTAATTTTGACTGCCGCGCCCTCTTTTGCAATGGCTTCCAACCTTGCTTTGGCAGTACCTTGCGGCATATACACAACAGCTTGAAACCCAAGAAGCCTGGCCATCCAGGCTATGCCGCGTCCATGGTTGCCATCGGTTGCTGCAGCAAAAGTAACACGTCCAAGTCTTTCTCTTATTTCATCAGAAGCAAGATAATCAAAACTGACATCTTCTATTCGTTTGCCAAGACGCTTTGCCAAGTAACAGGCCATGGCGTAAGAAGCGCCCAAAGCTTTGAAAGATTTTAACCCAAATCGCTTTGACTCGTCTTTTACAAAAATACGTTTAACGCCAAACCAAGCTGCCAATTCCTTCAGTTCAATCAAGGGGGTAGGTTTATAATACCCCCACATGCTTTTATGGAAGTCCCTTACTTTTTTAACCGCAGCCTTATCAAAATTCTTTAAAAAATCTTGTTCCCCGTGAACAGGATTGTTCTTTGCCAGTTCTAATTGAAGTACTTGCAAGTGTTCCATCTCCTATCACATGTTAACTTTTTTGATACAGCAGACACCTTAAACTTCGTACTATCGGGCAAATATTTCCGTTCTCACGTCATCCAAAGCATTTAGTTTCCTTCGCAGTTTGTCAATTAAGTCAAGATCGATTTCCGCTCGCAGAATCTCTTCGTCAGAACCACCCTCTACAAGAATTTTGCCGTTAGGCGCAACAATCATCGAATGCCCGTAGAAGGTATCATCCTTGAAGCTGCCAACGCAATTGATGCCACAAATATATGTCTGATTCTCTACGGCCCTTGCCTGCAGCAGTAAGCGCCAGACATCACCACGTACTTCCGGCCACTCCGCTGGTACAAAAATAACTTTTGCGCCCTTCAATGCAAGTCTGCGATAGAGTTCAGGAAAACGCAAGTCATAACAAATCGAAGCACCGCAAGCTACCCCATCTAACACAAAAGGCTCATAGGTATTTCCCGCAGCAAAAAAACGTTCTTCCTTAAACATTCCGAACAAATGCATTTTGCTGTAAAGATAAATTATTTCTCCCTTTTTGTTTATCACAACGGATGTATTATGAACCTTGCCGTCAAGCAAAAGGGGAAGAGATCCCGCTACAACAGCGCAATTGCTATCCTTGGCTATTTTTTGCAGATTTTTAACAACAGGGCCGTCAATTTCTTCTGCTTCTTGCTCAAGCCGCCCCAGTGAATACCCTGTTGTCCAAATTTCAGGCAATATAGCGACATCCTGACCAACTACTGCTTCCTGCAAAAGTTCTAATCCATGCTTCACATTTGCTTCCTTATTTTTTTCCTGAATCTTCATTTGCACCAAAGAAATCTTCATCAAAGCTTTCCTCCCGGCATGATACCTTTTTTAGTCAATCGTTTGATAATTATACTTTCCACTTTGCGAGTTATACGAGTAAAAGCAAATTCTTTGCTCGATAAAGACTCAACCCATATGACCTTGAACTTCATCTTTTTCGCGCCAAATACATCCGTAAGAAGTTGGTCTCCAATTACCAAAACTTCGTTATTTGACTGAACATTTAAAAAGCGAAGTGCTCGTTTAAACCCTCTTGATAAAGGCTTTATGCCCCAGCCAATAGCCTCAACACCCAATTTTTGACTGATATTATGCAGGCGTTCGCCGCCATTGTTTGATAAAAGCACAACTCTGATACCTGCCGCTTTTACCCTCTGTACCCAGGAAAGGTTCTCCTCTGCCGGCATATTCGCATCCCACGGAAGCAAGGTATTATCCAGGTCAAGTATTATGGCCTTAATTCCTTCTCGCTGTAGCCACGTTATCGGAATTTCAGAAATACGTGTGCAGCGATAATCGGGGCAAAATAAATGCAACACTATTTTTTCTCCTGTTTTTCTGTATTGTTGATAAAGCCGATTTCGAATCTTGTGCCTTCGCAAAGTTTGCTTCTTACCTCAACCGTTGCTCCATGCATACGTATGATTTCTTTAGCAATAGCTAAGCCTAACCCTGTACCGGGTACATTTCTTGAATGTGATTTGTCAACTTTGTAGAAACGTTCCCAAATAAAGGGAATATCCTCTTCAGGAATGCCGTGTCCCTCGTCTTCTACCGCAAGTACAACTTTATTGTTCTTATTGACAAACACCTCAAAACTAATAGTTCCGTTATCCGGTGAGTATTTGATCGCATTATCACCCAGAATCATTACAAGCTGCACCAAACGGTCTCCGCTTCCTTTAATATTTACGGCATCATCAACATTAACATTTATTTTTATATTTCTTTCCGCAGCTCTTACTGTCAGCATCTCAGCAACATTGCGCACAATATTACCCAAAGGAATGTTCTCTGGTTCAGCTTTTTCACTTATCTGCAAGCGACTTATATCCAGCAATTCTTTGATCAGACGCTCCAGGCGGATACTTTCTTCGTTTATCAGATTTCGATATCTCTGAACCACATCTGCGTCTGTGACTGTTCCATCGCAAATAGCCTCATTATACCCCCTGATTATCGTTATAGGCGTTCTCAATTCATGCGATACATTCGCTACAAAATCACGCCTGAGTTTTTCCATTTTCTGGGTTTTCTTGACAAACTTAGATAAATCGTTACCCAAGGCATTCAAAGAATCACCAAGTTCGGCTATTTCATCCTCGCCTTCAACCTCAACCTTGCGGCTATAATCGCCAGCGGCTATAGCAGACGCGCTATCACGCATAGACAAAAGAGGCTTGACAATGGTTTTGGATAGCCGTCTTACAATGAACAAGCTC
>JBOFWD010000097.1:0-20448 GCA_051653445.1 Acidaminococcaceae bacterium
CTACAGTAGTAACCGGCGTAGAAATGTTCCGCAAATTGATGGACCAAGCAGTAGCAGGCGACAACATCGGCTGTCTGCTCCGTGGTGTTGACCGTAAAGACATCCAACGCGGTCAAGTACTTGCTAAACCAAACAGCATCCACCCACACACAAAATTCAAAGCAGAAGTATATGTACTGACCAAAGAAGAAGGCGGACGTCACACTCCATTCTTCAACGGGTACCGTCCACAATTCTATTTCCGCACAACTGACGTAACCGGCGTAGCTGAGTTGCCAGAAGGCGTAGAGATGGTAATGCCTGGCGATAACATCACTATGGAAGTAGAACTGATAACCCCGATCGCTATCGAGCCAGGTCTGCGTTTCGCTATCCGCGAAGGCGGCCGTACCGTTGGCGCAGGCGTTGTTGCTGCTATCGAAGAGAAATAATTAATTTACTAGATCCCTATGAGGGGCTATAGTTCGCCCCTCATATTGTTATGTTTGTATGGTCCTGCGATGATGTGAGAGGTTGCTTGCCTGTCAGACAGGGAGATTTTCACGGAGTATGTCCGTTCTCAGAAACTGGGCGAATTAGGAGGAAAATTTAATGGAAAAGAGTCAAAAAATCAGAATACGCTTAAAAGCGTATGACCACAAAGCACTTGATCAAAGTGCTGCAAAGATAGTTGATACGGCTAAACGCACTGGTGCGCAAGTTTCCGGTCCTATCCCACTTCCGACTGAAAAAAATATCTATACGATTCTACGTTCCCCTCATGTAAACAAGGATTCCCGTGAGCAATTTGAAATGCGTACACACAAAAGACTTGTAGACATTTTGGAGCCAACCGCTAAAACAGTAGATGCTTTGATGCGTCTTGATCTGCCGGCTGGTGTAGACATCGAGATTAAACTGTAAGGAGGAGGTGCGATAATGGCTAAAGGAATCTTAGGCAAAAAAATAGGTATGACCCAAATTTTTGAAGCTGATGGTAAGATGATTCCGGTAACTGTGGTAGAAGCCGGTCCTTGCTTAGTAATTCAAAATAAAACCGAAGAGACGGATGGATATAACGCTGTTCAACTCGGATTTGGCGAATTGAAAGAAAAACATACTAGCAAACCAATGAAAGGTCACTTTGAAAAAGCTGGTGTTACACCAGTTAAGTTTGTTAGAGAATTGCGTTTGTCTGCTCCTTCTGAATATACAGTCGGACAAAAAATCAGCGCCGACATCTTCACCGCAGGTGAATTGATCGATGCAACAGGTATTTCCCGCGGTAAAGGCTTTGCAGGTACTATTAAGCGCCACAACTTCTCTCGCGGACCAATGGCACACGGTTCTAAGTCTCATCGTGAACCAGGTTCTATGGGACCAATGCATTCCGGCCCTGGTGGTAGAGTAATCAAAGGCAAAAAATTGCCTGGCCGTATGGGTAATGCAAAAGTAACCGTGCAGCGTTTGACCGTTGCAAAGGTTGATACAGACCGCAATCTTATTTTGGTTAAAGGCTCTATCCCAGGAGCTGCTGGTTCTTTTGTTGTATTGAGAGAAACAGTTAAACCAGGTAAGTAAGAGCAAGCGAAAGAAAGGAGGATGCTTAAATGCCGAAGTTATCAGTATATAATGTTGCCGGTGAAAAGACCGGTGAAGAAATAGAATTAATGGACTACGTTTTTGGCGTAGAAATGAATGAAGCAGTAGTTCATCAAGCTGTTGTTATGCAACAAGCTAATGAACGTCTTGGTACTCATGCTACTAAAACTCGTGGTTTAGTACGCGGTGGTGGTCGTAAACCTTGGAAACAAAAAGGTACCGGTCATGCACGTTCTGGTTCAATCCGTTCCCCATTGTGGGTTGGCGGTGGTACCGTTTTCGGACCACAACCACGCAGCCATGCAAAAAGCATGCCGCGTAAAGCTCGCAGACTTGCTATTCGTTGTGCATTGTCCGCAAAGGTCGCTGCTGGCGAATTAGTGATTGTGGAGGGTCTGACCTTCGAAGCACCAAAAACGAAAAGCGTTGTTACGATGCTGAATAGTTTTGAAGCTGCTGATAAAAAAGCTCTTATTATTACAGAGGGCATTGATGAAAATGTAGAAAAATCTTCCCGCAACCTGCCGAAAGTAAAAGCTCTTTCTAATGGCTGTCTGAATGTTTTTGACTTACTTCATCACAACAAAGTATTTCTTGCTAAAGATGCAGTAGCAAAAATTGAGGAGGTGCTCGCATAATGGCTGCTAACCCTCGCGATATTTTACTTCGTCCGCTCATCACAGAAAAAACTTCTGCAATGATGCAAGACAATAAATATACTTTTAAAGTAGCTCTTGGCGCCAACAAAGTTGAAATTCGCCAAGCTGTTGAAGAAATTTTCAAAGTTAAAGTAGTTAATGTTAACACCATTCGTGTATTTGGCAAAACCAAAAGAATGGGTAAAAGCATTGGCAAACGTTCTGATTACAAAAAAGCAATCGTAAAGCTTGCTGAAGGTCAGACAATTCCAATTTTCGAAGGAATGTAATTTTCGTACTAAGGAGGTAAAAAAATGGCTATTAAAAGCTTTAATCCGTATTCTCCTTCGAGACGCTTTATCACAGTGTCAGCCTTCGAAGAGATTACTGCAAGCAAGCCGCATCGTCCGCTTGTAGAAAAACTACAAAAACATGCAGGCCGTAACAATACAGGTAAAACTACCGTTCGTCATCAAGGCGGCGGACATAAAAGACAATATCGTGTTATTGATTTCAAACGCACTAAAGATGCCATTCCAGCAAAAGTAGCTACGATTGAATACGATCCAAACCGTAACGCACGTATTGCTCTTTTGAATTATGTTGATGGTGAGAAACGTTATATCCTGGCACCTCTTGATCTTAAAGTTGGTGATACTGTAGTAAGTGGCCCGGAATCCGATATTAAAATCGGCAACTGCCTGCCACTGAAAAATATCCCACTTGGTACTCAGGTTCATAATGTTGAGTTGAAAATCGGTAAAGGTGGCCAATTGGTTCGCTCTGCTGGTACTTCCGCACAATTGATGGCTAAAGAAGGCGACTATGCACTTCTGCGTATGCCTTCCGGTGAAATCCGCAAGGTTCACATCAACTGTCGTGCTACTATCGGCCAAGTTGGTAATATCGATGCTGAAAATATCACTATCGGTAAAGCAGGTCGTTCTCGTTGGCTCGGTATTCGCCCGGCAAACCGCGGCGTTGTTATGAATCCTAACGACCATCCACATGGTGGTGGTGAAGGTCATTCTCCTGTTGGTCGTAAACGTCCTGTTACTCCTTGGGGTAAATGTGCATTTGGTACTCGTACCCGTAAGGTTAAAAAAGCTTCTTCTAAATTAATCGTAAAGCGTAGAACGAAATAACAGGATAAAGAAAGGAGGCCAACATAGTGTCCAGATCAGTTAAAAAAGGACCTTATGTCCACCCAAGTCTTCAGAAAAAAATTGAAGCACTTAATGCTGCTAGCGATAAAAAAGTCGTAAAAACTTGGTCTCGTAGTTCTACTATTCTTCCGGATTTCCTGGGTCATACAATTGCCGTTCATGACGGACGCAAACATGTACCAGTATTCATTACGGAAGATATGGTAGGTCACAAGCTCGGTGAGTTTGCTCCTACGCGTACTTACAAAGGCCATGCCGATAAAACGACTTCGTTAAAATAAGGGGAAAGGGGGCACATACACGATGGAAGCTAAAGCTATTGCTAGATATGTTCGTATTGCGCCGCGCAAATTGCGTATCGTAATTGACCTTATCCGCGGGAAATCTGTGGGTGAAGCATTCGCGATCCTCAAACATACCCCAAAGGTTGGTTCTGAGGTTATCGAAAAGGTGTTGCATTCCGCAGTTGCTAATGCAGAACATAACTATGATATGAACGTCGACAACCTTATCGTATCGAGTGCGTTTGTTGATCAAGGTCCGACATTGAAAAGAATCCACCCACGTTCTCGTGGACAGGCATTCAAAATTTTGAAACGTTCCAGTCATGTTACCGTTGCGGTAGCAGAAAAATAATATCCCGAAAAGAAGGAGGGAAACGATAGTGGGTCAAAAAGTACATCCACATGGTCTTCGCGTTGGTGTAATCAAAACTTGGGATTCCAAATGGTTCGCTGACAAAGATTATGAGAAATTTTTATTGGAAGACATTAAAATTCGTGAGTTCATTAAAGAAAAATTATTCTTGTCGGGAATTTCCCGTGTTGAAATAGAACGTGCTTCTAACAGAGCTCGCATTTCTATTCATACTGCTAAACCGGGCATGGTTATTGGCCGTCAGGGCAGCAACATCGAATTATTGAAAAACGACTTGAAAAAAATGACCGACAGTGTTATCGACATTAATATCATTGAGGTGAAAACCCCTGATATGGATGCAACACTGGTTGCAGAAAACATTGCTAACCAATTGGAACGCCGTATAGCTTTCCGTCGTGCAATGAAACAATGCGTTGGTCGTACAATGCGCATGGGCGCAAAAGGAATTAAAGTTCAAGTAGGCGGCCGTCTTGGCGGTGCTGAAATCGCACGTAGCGAAAGCTACCGTGAAGGCAGTATTCCTCTTCACACCTTGCGTGCTGACATTGATTACGGAACTGCTGAAGCTCATACAACTTACGGCCGTATCGGCGTAAAAGTATGGATTTACAAAGGTGAAGTTCTTCCTGAAAGCAAAGTTGTAGCACCTGCTGCTCCGCAAGAAGGGGGCGTAAACTAATGTTATTACCAAAGAGAGTAAAACATCGTAAACAACATAGAGGTCGTATGACCGGTCGTGCTATGCGTGGTAACAAGATTGCCCATGGCGAATTCGGCCTGGTAGCTTTGGAGCCGGCTTGGGTAACCAACCGCCAAATTGAAGCAGCCCGTATCGCAATGACTCGTTACATCAAACGTGGCGGTCAAGTATGGATCCAAATTTTCCCGGACAAGCCTATTACGGCTAAACCGGCTGAAACCCGCATGGGTAGTGGTAAAGGTTCCCCAGAGTATTGGGTAGCAGTTGTAAAACCAGGTCGCGTTTTGTTCGAAATGAACGGCGTTAGCGAAGAAATAGCTAAAGAAGCTATGCGTCTTGCCAGCCACAAGCTGCCTATCAAAACCAAATTTGTTACCAAAGCTCAATTGGAAGCCGAAATCGCTGCACAACAAAATGGAGTGGGTGGTGAAGCTTAATGAAAACAAAAGAAATTATAGAAATGACTTCAGCTGAATTAGAAACTAAGATAGCTGGTTTGAAAGATGAACTCTTCAATCTGCGTTTTCAAATGGCAACTGGACAACTGGAAAACCCGATGAAAATCAGGGAAGTTAAGAAGTCTATTGCTCGTATTAAGACCATTCAGCGTCAACGCGAATTGAAAGCCTGAGTGTGTTTTTAGTCTAAATGAAGGAGGAATCGTCTCGTGACCGAACAGAGAAATTTACGTGCTACTCGCACAGGCAAAGTGGTTAGCGACAAAATGGACAAGACTGTAGTAGTTGCCATTGAACGTTTTGTACAGCATCCCCTTTATCAAAAAGGTGTAAAACATACTGTTAAATTTAAAGCTCATGACGAAAACAACGAAGCACATATTGGCGATACCGTGCAAATTGTGCAGACCCGTCCATTATCCAAGGATAAATGCTGGAGAGTTGTTCAGATTTTAGAGCGTGCAAAATAATTTTAATTGCTAACTTATTGCAGATAAATTAGCAAGGGAGGGAAAACCATGATACAACAACAAACAATTCTTAATGTTGGTGATAACACCGGTGCTAAGAAAGTTATGTGTATTCGAGTATTAGGCGGTTCTTACCGCAAATATGCTAATATCGGTGATGTTATTGTTTGCGCAGTTAAAGATGCATCACCCGGTGGCGTTGTAAAAAAAGGCGAGGTAGTTAAAGCCGTTGTTGTACGTACTCGTAAAGGCGTACGTCGTCCAGATGGTTCTTATATCCGTTTTGATGAAAACGCTGCAGTTGTAATCAAAGATGACAAGAGCCCTCGCGGCACTCGTATTTTTGGACCAGTTGCTCGCGAATTACGTGATAAAGATTACATGAAAATAGTATCATTGGCACCGGAAGTGCTATAATACGAAAAAAATTACGCACTAGAAGGAGGTGTTTCTGACATGGCTACTGCTGCAAAATTGCACGTAAAAAAAGGCGATACAGTACTTGTTCTGTCCGGTAAGGACAAGGGTAAGGAAGGAAAGATCGTTGAGGCTTTGCCGAAAAAGGCTAAAGTTGTCATTGCTGGCGTTAACAAAGTAAAACGTCATACTAAACCTTCCCAATCCAATCCGCAAGGCGGTATCGTAGTTAAGGAAGCTGCTATTTCCGCTTCCAAGGTCATGTTGGTATGTCCAGCTTGTAAAAAAGCTACTCGTATTTCAAAAACCGCTGTAGCAGGTGGTTTCGCAAGAACCTGCAAAAAATGCGGTGAAGTGATCGATAAATAAAATCCGGGAAAGGAGGATTATGAATGGCAAATACTAGATTGCAAGAAAAATATTTGTCCGAAGCAGTCAAAGGTATGATGGACAAATTCAATTATAAAAATGTTAATGAAATCCCTAAAGTTGAAAAAGTTGTCATAAACATGGGAGTCGGTGATGCTATTGCTAACAGCAAAGCACTTGATGCTGCTGTTGCCGATTTAACTTTGATTTCCGGTCAAAAACCGGTTATTACCAAAGCTAAAAAATCTATTGCAGCTTTCAAAGTGCGTCAAGGTATGCCGCTTGGTACTAAAGTTACCCTTCGTGGCGATCGTATGTATTACTTCCTTGATAAACTCATGAACATTGCACTGCCGCGCGTACGTGACTTCCGTGGCGTTAGCCCAACGGCTTTTGATGGTCGTGGCAACTATGCAATGGGAATGAAAGAACAATTGATTTTCCCGGAAATTGAATATGACAAAGTAGATAAAGTACGTGGAATGGATATTATCATTGTTACTACAGCGAAGACTGACGAGGAAGCTAGAGAATTATTGAGGCTCCTCGGAATGCCGTTCAGCGCATAAGTGAGGAGGGAATCCCTTGGCTAAAACAGCCCTGATTGAAAAATGGAAAAATGAGCCTAAGTTTAAAGTTCGTGCCTATAATCGTTGCAAAATTTGCGGCAGACCACATGGCTACATGCGCAAATTCGGCCTTTGCCGTATCTGCTTCCGTGAATATAGCTACAAAGGCGCTATTCCGGGAGTAACCAAAGCTAGCTGGTAATCGCAGCAGACAAGGAAGGAGGGTATTTAAGTATGGTTATGACTGACCCAATTGCCGATATGCTTACACGTATTCGTAATGCAAATTCGGTTCATCACGATAAAGTTGAGATCCCAAGCTCAAAGATTAAAGTCGCTATTGCTGAGATCTTGAAAGGCGAGGGTTTCATAAAAGATTTCGAAGTTCTTGCTGATAACAAACAGAACGTTATCCGCGTCAGCCTGAAATACGGTGCTAACCGCGAAAAAGTTATTTCCGGTATTAAACGTATTTCCAAACCAGGCCTAAGAGTTTATTCTCAAAAAGATCAGTTACCTAGAGTCCTTGGCGGACTGGGTATTGCTATAGTATCAACATCTCAAGGCATGATGACTGATAAAGCAGCACGTAAGGCTGGCCTTGGTGGAGAGGTAATCGCTTACGTTTGGTAATGACTTCTAAAAGATAGGAGGTGCTCATAAGTGTCAAGAATTGGTAAATTACCTATTACTGTTCCAGCTAATGTTACAGTTACAATAGAAAACAATCTGGTTGCTGTCAAAGGACCAAATGGCGAACTTGCTCGTCAAATTCACAAAGATATGATCCTCAAACTTGAGGATGGAATTCTTTCTGTGGAACGTCCTAGCGATGACAAAGAACACCGTGCTATGCACGGATTGTCCAGAACACTGATCCACAACATGGTTATTGGTGTTACCGACGGTTTTACCAAAACATTGGAAATCAATGGTGTTGGTTATCGTGCGGCTAAGCAGGGCGAAAATATTAATTTCACTTTGGGTTTCTCACACCCAGTAGTTAAGGAACCACCTGCAGGTATCACTTTTGAGGTTCCTGCTCCTAACAAAATTATTGTTAAGGGCGCAAATAAAGAGACTGTTGGCGCGGTTGCAGCTGATATTCGTACACTTCGTCCGCCTGAACCTTACAAAGGTAAAGGTATTCGTTATGAAGGTGAATTTGTACGTCGTAAGGCTGGTAAAGCCGGCGCTAAAGGCAAGAAGTAATTTCTAAAGGAAGGGAGTGAAACTCTTGCTTAATAGAGTAGATAAAAACGAGAAACGTCAAAAACGTCATTTCCGTTCCCGCAAAAACATTTTTGGTACAGCAGAAAAGCCGCGTTTGAACGTATATCGCAGCCTCAGCAATATTTATGCACAAATAATCAACGATGTTACTGGTGAGACTCTTGTTTCTGCCAGCACTGTTGAAAAAAGCATTAAAGAAAATTATGGCGGCAACATCGAAGCAGCAAAAGCTGTCGGTGAAGCAATAGCTAAAAAAGCCTTGGAAAAAGGTATTAAAGAAGTTGTATTTGATCGTGGCGGCTACCTTTATCACGGCCGTGTAGCAGCACTTGCTGCTGCAGCTCGTGAAGCTGGTCTCGAATTCTAATAGAAGGAGGAATAATAGTGGCGAATTTCGAAAAACAAGAATCCGACTTAAAAGAAAAAGTCGTATTTATCAACCGCGTTGCTAAAGTCGTAAAAGGCGGACGTCGTTTCTCCTTCTCCGCACTTGTTGTGGTTGGTGATGAAAATGGTCATGTAGGTATGGGCCTGGGTAAAGCTGCCGAAGTTCCGGAAGCTATCCGCAAAGGCGTTGAAGATGCAAAGAAAAATCTTGTAAGCGTTCCTTTGGTAGGTACTACCATTCCTCATGAAATTATCGGTGTGTTTGGTGCCGGCCGTGTTTTCCTGAAACCGGCAGCAGAAGGTACCGGCGTTATTGCCGGCGGCCCTGTTCGTGCAGTGCTTGAATTAGCAGGTGTACGTGACATTTTAACTAAATCTCAAGGTTCTTCAAACCCGAACAATGTTGTACGTGCAACTATTCAAGGATTAACTTCTTTGAAGAGCGCAGCATCTGTAGCAGCATTGCGCGGCAAAACTGTGGAAGAATTATTAGGCTAAGGAGGAAGCATGATGGAACAAATTAAAGTCACGCTAACCCGCAGTCTGATCGGATATCCGCAGGATCAACGCGCTACCGTAAAGGCTTTGGGTTTGGGTAAGATTGGTACAAGTGTCGTGAAAAATGACACGCCTACTATTCGCGGCATGATTCACAAAGTTGAACATCTGGTGAAAGTAGAAAAAGTTGAAGCTTAAGACAAGGAGGTGCCGCAAATGAATTTGCATGAATTATCACCGGCTCCTGGTTCTAAGAGAGCTGCTGTCCGTGTAGGACGCGGTCTTGGTTCCGGTCTCGGAAAAACATCAGGCAAAGGCCAAAAAGGACAAAAATCCCGTTCAGGCGGTGTTAAGCGTCCGGGTTTTGAAGGCGGTCAAAAACCGTTATATCTGCGTCTTCCAAAACGTGGATTCTACAATAAATTTGGCGTAGAGTACGCTGAAGTAAATGTTGCAAGTTTAAATTGCTTTGAAGACGGTACAATAGTTGATCCTGTATTACTTATTGAAGCTGGCATAGTAAAAAATATACGCGATGGCGTTCGTATTCTTGGCAACGGTGAGTTGACTAAAGCTCTTACCGTTCAAGCTATGGGTTTCAGCAAGACTGCAGAAGAAAAAATTATTGCAGCTGGCGGAAAAGTAGAGGTGATCTAAGTGTTATCAGCCCTTTCAAATATTGCTAAAATTACGGAACTCAGGCAAAAGGTAGTTTTTACATTGGCCATGTTCATAGTTTTTAGGGCTGGAACACATATCCCTGTTCCTGGTGTTAACGCAGCGATGATTGAACAGCTGTTTACAAGTGGAAACTTATTCGGATTACTCGATATGTTTTCAGGCGGCGCCTTGAGCAAATTCTCAATCTTTGCCATGAGCATTACTCCATACATCAACGCTTCAATTATTCTGCAATTATTGCAGGTTGTTGTGCCAACACTCGAACGTTGGCAGAAAGAAGGCGAAGAAGGACGGAAGAAGATTAGCAAACTTACACGTTACGGTACAGTTGTATTGGGCTTTATTCAGGCAATAGGTATGGCTATCGGCCTGCGTGTTGCTATTAATGACCCAGGTGTTGGATCAATCTTGATGATAGCGATTACTTTGACAGCAGGAACGGTTTTCCTGATGTGGATTGGTGAACAAATCACTGCAAAAGGCATCGGCAATGGTATTTCTTTGATCATCTTTGCCGGTATCGTTTCCCGCTTGCCTGATGGCATAGCTGTCATTTTCAACTATCTTAAAGCTGGCACAATCAATATTCTGAGCGTTATCCTGTTTGCGATTCTTGCAATCGTTATGGTTGTTTTTGTTGTGGCAATTACACAGGGAATACGCAAAGTACCTGTTCAATATGCTAAAAGAGTTGTTGGCCGCAAAATGTATGGTGGCCATACGAGCTATATACCGCTGAAAGTTAATCAGGCAGGCGTTATTCCAATTATCTTTGCTTCATCAGTACTGATGTTCCCGGTTACGATAGCTCAGTTTATTGATATTCCCTGGATCAAAACAGTTGCCGGCTGGTTTGCTTGGGGAACTCCACTGCAGACAACGCTTTACCTCTTGATGATAGTTTTCTTCACCTATTTCTACACTGCTGTAAGCATGAATATAGGTGATATGTCTGACAACATTAAGAAGTATGGTGGTTTCATCCCTGGGTTAAGACCTGGCAAGCCTACCACTGATTATCTTGATAAAATAATGTCAAGAATTACAATGGCAGGTGCAGTTTTCCTGGCACTGGTTGCGGTCATGCCTAATCTCATCGTCTGGACAACCGGCATTGAAGGTGTTTATTTCGGTGGCACGGCACTCTTGATCGTAGTTGGTGTTGCTCTGGATACTATGAAGCAGATAGAATCGCTCATTTTGATGCGTCACTATCAAGGCTTCATGAAATAGGAGGATGACAAATATGTACATTCTTTTAATGGGACCTCCGGGCGCGGGTAAAGGCACTCAGGCAGAAAGACTTATTGCGGAATATCAAATTCCGCATATCTCAACTGGAGATATGTTCCGCGCTGCGGTGAAAAAAGGTACAGAACTCGGAAAAGAAGCAAAAAAATATATGGACTCCGGTGCTTTGGTTCCTGATAGCGTTACTATCGGTATCGTTAGGGAGAGCCTGGCAAATCCGGAATGTTCCAAAGGTTTTATCTTGGATGGATTTCCAAGGACAGAAGAGCAGGCAATTGCTCTTGATGGAATTTTAACTGACCTGGGCATCAAAATGACAGGTGTGGTTAACATAGTAGTTCCAGATGCTGAACTGGTTGGCAGGGTTACAGGCAGGCGCATTTGCAAGGCTTGTGGCGCTACTTACCACGTTGAATACAACCCTAGCAAAGTTGAAGCTATGTGTGATAAATGCGGCGGTGCGTTGTATCAACGCGACGATGACAAAGAAGAAACTGTGAAAAAACGCTTAGAAGTTTATCATAGCCAGACTGCTCCCCTTATTGAGTACTACAAAAAACATGGTGTTTATAAAGAAATCGATGGTTTGCAAGCTATTGACAAGGTATATTCAGATGTTAAAGAAAGTCTCGAAGGCGGAAAGTAATGATTCTTTTGAAGTCCGAACGTGAAATACGCTGCATGCGCGAAGCTGGCAGGATCGTAGCTTTGGCGTTGGATGCAGTCGGCAAGGTGGTAGAACCTGGAATTACTACACAGGAGCTGGATGAAGTTGCCAGAAAGACTATAACGGAGCACGGTGCAAAACCAGCTTTCAAAGGTCTGTATGGCTTCCCTGCTAATATATGTGTATCTGTTAACTGTGAAGTTGTACACGGAATTCCCGGTTCCCGCAAACTTGCGGAAGGTGATATCGTTAGTGTTGATTGTGGTGCGGAATTTGAAGGGTTCAACGGTGATTCCGCGGTTACCATTCCGGTTGGGAAAGTTTCCCCGGAAATTGCGAGACTAATTGAAGAAACGCGCAATGCTCTTTATAAGGGTATTGAACTGGCGATTGTTGGCAATAGAGTTGGAGCAATTTCCCATGCTATTCAGATATATGCCGAAAAAGCTGGATTCGGAGTCGTTCGCGAATATGTCGGACACGGTATCGGCCGATCAATGCATGAAGATCCGGAAGTTCCCAATTTTGGTTTTGCTGACAGAGGACCTCTTCTTAAAGCAGGTATGGTGTTAGCGATTGAACCAATGATTAATTTGGGAACGCGAGCAGTAAAAAGCACGGATGACGGTTGGACAGTCGTTACTAAAGATGGAAAACCATCTGCTCATTTCGAGCACACGGTAGCGATTATGCCGGACGGTCCGGAAATACTGACAAGACTTGCCTGACGGGAAGTTACACTTTATAATATTTCAGGCTTTGAAGCCTAACTGACAAGGAGGTCAATATCTGTGTCAAAACAGGATGTAATTGAGGTTGAAGGCACAATTTTAGAATCTCTGCCCAATGCCATGTTTCAAGTAAAATTGGAGAACGGTCATGTGATTCTCGCACACATATCTGGTAAGATACGCATGAATTTCATCAAAATTTTGCCTGGCGACAGGGTGACAGTGGAACTTACTCCATATGATCTAAATCGTGGACGAATTACGTATCGTTTCAAATAACCAAGACAGGCAAGAGGAGGTTTATTAATATGAAAGTCAGACCATCTGTAAAACCAATATGTGAAAAATGCAAAGTTATTAAACGTAAAGGTCACGTAATGGTAATTTGCGAAAACCCTAAACATAAACAAAAACAAGGATAAGAAGGAGGTGTATTGTTAATGGCACGTATCGCTGGTGTCGATTTACCAAGAGACAAGCGTATTGAGTATGCACTGCCGTACATTTATGGCATTGGATTGACTTTGGCTCGCGAGATTCTTGTTAAAACCGGAATCAATCCTGATACCCGTGTTCGGGATCTTACCGAAGATGAAGTATCAAAGCTCCGTGAAACCCTTGACAATGATTACAAGGTAGAAGGTGACCTCCGTCGTGAGGAATCCCTCAACATAAAAAGATTAGTTGAAATCGGCTGCTATCGTGGCAGAAGACATCGTATGGGACTTCCTGTACGCGGTCAAAATACTAAGAATAATGCACGTACTCGCAAGGGTCCAAAACGTAGCATTGCTGGTAAGAAGAAATAATCTGTAAGGAGGGATAGACGAGTGGTTGCTGCAAAAAAAGTTGTCCGTACTAAACGGAAAGAACGCAAAAATATAGAAACTGGAGTAGCGCATATTCGCTCCACGTTTAACAATACCATCGTTACTATTGCTGATACCCGTGGCAATGTATTGAGCTGGGCAAGCGCTGGTGGCCTAGGTTTCCGCGGTTCCCGCAAAAGCACTCCTTTTGCTGCGCAAATGGCTGCTGAACAAGCTGCTAAAGCTGCAATGGAACATGGTTTGAAAGTTGTTGAAGTATTCGTAAAAGGTCCTGGTGGTGGTCGTGAGGCTGCAATTCGTTCCTTGCAGGCTGCCGGACTTGAAGTAAACGCTATTAAAGACGTTACTCCAATTCCACATAATGGCTGCCGTCCGCCAAAACGTAGAAGAGTATAATTACAGGGAGGTGTAACCAATAAATGGCAAGATATACTGAGGCTGTATGCCGTCAATGTCGTCGTGAAGGCGTAAAATTATTCCTGAAAGGCGACAGATGTTACAGTGATAAATGTGCTTTCGCGGTTCGTGCTTATGCACCGGGCCAACATGGACAAGCACGCAAAAAAGTATCTGAATATGGTATTCAGTTACGTGAAAAACAAAAAGCTCGTCGTATTTACGGCATTTTGGAACGTCAATTCCACAATTGCTTTGAACGCGCTGAAAAACAAAAAGGTATTACCGGTGAGAACTTACTGATTATGTTGGAAAGAAGACTGGACAACGTTGTTTATCGTCTTGGCCTGGCTGAAAGCCGTAGCCAAGCTCGTCAAATCGTTACCCACGGTCACATTGCCGTCAATGGCAAACGTTTGGACATTCCTTCCGCATTAGTAAAAGCCGGCGATGTTGTTTCCATTATGGAAAACAGTCGCGGCAAGGAGTATTTCAAGGGTATGGCCGAAACTTTGGCTACTAAAACCGTTCCGGCTTGGATGGTTCTTGATGCTCAAAATCTCTGCGGTAAGATTGACCGTTTCCCGACTCGTGAGGAAATTGATGTGCCTATTGCTGAGCATCTTATTGTTGAGTTGTACTCTAAATAATGGACCATCTGCCACCAAATATAACGCGTATTGTGGTAATACGCCAAAGAGGAGGCTTTCCGCATGATAGAAATTGAAAATCCTAAATTGGTTACATCGGACATTAGTGATGATGGCCGTTATGGTAAATTTGTTTGGGAACCGCTTGAACGTGGTTATGGCATTACATTAGGGAATAGTTTGCGTCGCGTACTTCTATCTTCTTTGCCTGGAGCTGCAGTTACTGCCGTCAAAATTGACGGCGTACTGCATGAATTTTCAACTGTTCCTGGTGTGAGGGAAGATGTTGCGGATATTATTCTCAATATAAAAGCACTTTGCCTGAAAATGCACAGCAATGAGCCTACAATAATTCGAATCGAAGCCAGCGGCGAACAAGAAGTTACTGCAGGCGATATCATTCATGATGCCGACATCGAAATTTTGAATCCTGAATTGCATATTGCTACTTTAGACGATGATGCGAATTTCAACATGGAAATCCATGTTGATAAAGGTCAAGGTTATGTTCCTGGGGACAAAAACAAGAAACAGGATCAACCTATTGGTCTTATTCCGGTAGATTCCATTTACTCTCCTATTACGAGAGTAAAATTTGGCGTTACTGATACTCGTGTCGGTAACGTAACGAATTATGATAAACTCACTCTTGAGGTATGGACTGATGGCAGCATTATGCCTGATGAAGCTGTTAATGCCGCTTCAGGTATAATGATTGGCTATTTGCGTTTGTTCGAGATCGGTAAAGGCTCACAAGCGCCTGTAGTTAAAGTACCGGAAGGTTCACAGCAGGAAGAACCGGCTGTAGAAACCGGTAAGGGACCTGTTCCAATACCTATTGATGATCTTGATTTGTCTGTTCGTTCTAACAATTGCCTAAGACGCGCAGGTATCAACACGGTTGAAGAGTTAACTCAAAAATCCGAAGAAGATATGATGAAAGTGCGTAACTTAGGACGCAAATCCCTTGATGAAGTTAAGAAAAAATTAGCTGACCTTGGTTTAGGTTTGCGGAATTCCGAAGAAGAATAGAAGGGGGCGGAAACAAATGGCATATAGAAAATTAGGACGCAATTCCAGCGCCCGTAAAGCTCTGTTTCGCAGCATTTTGACGTCCTTCTTCAAACAAGAGAGAATAGAAACCACTGCGACAAAGGCGAAAGAAATCAGCGGCTTGGCTGCAAAATTGATTACTTTGGCAAAACAAGGTGACTTGCATTCCCGTCGTCAGGTTCTTGCGTTCCTCGTGGATGAAGAAGCGACTAAAAAGCTTTTTGACGAAATTGCTCCGAAGTACACTGACAGAAACGGCGGTTACACTCGTATTTACAAGCTTGGACCTCGTCGTGGCGATGCAGCGGAAATGGCTATTTTGGAATTGGTTTAATAAGCAAAGGTTAAAATTGCAGAGACGATTGTCTCTGCAATTTTTTTATGTACAAGTACATTTTTCCTAAGTCAATAATGCGGAAAAGGAAGTTAACCTTAAAAAATGAGCAGGTTGACGCTAAAACATATTAATAATATAATTATTAATATGTTTGCAGTTTAAATAATAGAATTTACGGGGAATTTGAGATAAATGAAACCGATAATAGAAGTAAAAAATCTCAGCCACATATACCATGATTCACAGAACAATGAAATAAGAGCTTTGGATGGGATAAGTATGTCTGTTGCACAAGGAGAATTTATTGCCATTATTGGCACGAATGGGTCCGGCAAGTCGACGCTGGCAAGGCATTTTAATGCGTTACTACGACCTTCGGAAGGTACGTGCCTGATTAATGGCATGGATTCAAACATAGAAGACAACCTTTGGGATATCAGACAAACGATTGGTATGGTTTTTCAAAACCCAGACAACCAGATAGTAGCGGCTATAGTTGAAGAGGATGTAGCTTTTGGACCGGAAAACATCGGGGTTCCACAGGAGGAAATAAGAACGAGAGTCGAATCTGCGCTTGCCGTGGTTAATATGACGGAGTATGCTAAGCATGCACCACATTTGCTTTCGGGCGGGCAAAAACAGCGTGTGGCAATTGCAGGCGTCCTGGCATTGCTGCCTAAATGTATAGTATTGGATGAACCTACGGCTATGCTTGATCCTAAAGGTCGTAAAGAAATAGTGGCAACCGTTAAAAATTTGAACAAAGAAAAAAATATTACTGTTGTTTATATAACGCATAAGATGGAAGAGGCGTTACTGGCTGATAAAATAATTGTTATGAAGCAGGGTAAAATTGAAATGCAGGGAACACCGGGAGAAGTTTTTAGCAGAGTAAAAGAGATAAAAGAATTGGGCCTTGAAGTGCCAATAGCAGCCGAAATAGCTGATGAACTAAGGGCAGGCGGCCAAATGATACCGGAAAAAACTATAACCCCTGAGGAGTTGGCAGAAGCATTATGTCAATAAGATTAGAGAATGTGTCGTATACCTATATGAAAAAGACACCATACGAGCGTACGGCGTTAAAAGAGGTATCGCTTACTATAGATAAGGGTGAATATATTGCTGTAATTGGTCATACCGGCAGCGGAAAATCAACAATGATGCAGCATCTTAACGGTTTGCTTAATCCCGAAGAGGGAAAGGTATTTGTTGATGAGATCAATATCAGCGATAAAGGTCAGGAAGCAAAAAACGCCAGAAATAAAGTTGGTATGGTATTCCAATACCCAGAACATCAGATTTTTGCCGAGACTATTTTTGAGGATGTAGCTTTTGGGCCCCGCAACAAGGGACTATCTGAGGACGAAGTGGAAAAACAGGTGAAAGCCGCTTTGAGCTTTGTAGGACTTGATTATGACACGTTTGCAAATCGCTCGCCCTTTCAACTTTCAGGCGGACAAATGCGGCGAGTAGCCATAGCAGGCGTAATTGCAATGGAGCCTGATTATCTGATTCTTGACGAACCATCGGCTGGGCTTGATCCACATTCCAGAGACAGTATTTTCCGGGAAATAAACGAGCTTTACCAAGCCAGAAAGATGGCCGTTATCCTTGTTACCCATAGTATGGAAGAAGCTGCGCAATATGCTAAACGCTTGCTTGTTATGGCAAAAGGCAAGGTTGTAATAGATGGCGAAAGCAGGGAAGTATTTCGTAATCATCGCGAAGCACTGAAGGAATTGGGCGTTGATGTGCCACAAGCGGTTAAACTGGCGGAAATTTTGCGTGAACGTGGTTTAGCAATCAGCAATGATGTAATGAACACAGAAGACCTTGTTAAACAAATTAAGTTGGCAAAGGGGTGGATGTAGATGCTGACAGACATTAGTCTCGGACAATACTACCCCGGCAATTCAGTTATTCATAAATTAGATCCAAGGACCAAAATTTTATCGTCATTGGCATATATAATAGCTGTTTTTATGGCGGCGGAATCTTTATCTTACGCGCTTGTCATCGGTTTTCTCTTTTTGGTTATTGCTTTTTCACGTTTGCCATTTATTTTGGTATTAAAATCAATCAAGCCTTTATGGATAATTATTTTACTGACATTGTGGATTCATGTATTTACAGGGCAAGGCGAAGTTTTATGGTCCTGGAAATATCTTACGATTACTAAAGAGGGACTGGCAATGGGCATAAAGATGTCTTTGCGACTGGTGTTGCTTTTAATGATATCCTCCATTTTGACCTTTACCACATCTCCTATTGTCTTGACTGATGGTATTGAAGCCCTTTTGAAGCCATTCAAAAAAATAGGCGTACCGGCACACGAATTGGCAATGATGATGACTATAGCACTGCGCTTTATTCCTACTTTACTGGAAGAAACAGATAGAATTATGAAAGCACAGACAGCAAGAGGTGCTGATTTTGCTTCGGGTAATATTGTCAGAAAAACAAAAAACATGTTGCCTATACTTGTTCCGTTATTTATAAGCGCCTTTCGCCGAGCCGATGAATTGGCAGTAGCAATGGAAGCACGTTGTTATCGAGGTGGTGAGGGTCGTACAAGAATGCATGAGCTTGTTTATCAGCAAAGGGACATGATGGCTGCATGCGGCATGACCGCTTTGCTGGCTGTCACGGCAATTGTGAAATGGGGTGGCTTTTTGTGCGTTATCTGAAGCTTACGCTTGCCTATGATGGTAGTGCCTACCATGGGTTTCAGCGTCAGAAGAATGCCGTTGGTATTCAACAGATAGTGGAAAAAGCTTTAACTAAAATGCTGGGTGAAGAAATTAAAATTGCTGCTTCCGGCAGAACTGATACCGGTGTTCATGCACATGGGCAGGTAATTTCTTTTGCAACAAACGGTACTGTTCCTACGGACAAAATAGTGCCGGCTATGTCAAGTTATTTGCCGGAGGACATTGTTGTCTGGAAAGCGGAGGATGTTACGGCAGATTTCAATGCCCGTTATTCTGCTTTGGCAAAACGCTACGTTTATCGTATCCTGATTACAGAAGCCATGAATCCTTTTGAACGTAATTATGCATGGCAGTTCAAAAAAATACCTGATTTGTCCTTGTTGCAGGCGGCAGCAGATGTTATCATCGGTGAACATGATTTTTCGGCTTTTCGCTCAGCAGGAAGCGCACCGGTGAAGACCATAAAAAATATTTATAAGGCTGAATGGGTCATGATAGGTGAGCGGGAACTGCGTTTTACGATCGAAGGAGATGGGTTTCTTTATCATATGGTGAGAAATCTTGTTGGCGCTATGGTAAGAGTAGGTCATGGCAAAATAAGTATAGACCGTTTCAAAGAGATTTTCGCATCCGGAGACAGACGGCAGGCTGGTACCGCAGCACCACCGCAGGGTCTTTATCTGGAAGAAGTATTTTATTGATAATTTTCTTGACAAAAGTTGCAATGATGTTTACAATATATGCATATGACTTTGACATCAATTCCACTAGCCCCGGAATTATCGAGAAGAAATATACTGAACGCGAAACACTCATAGGGAGGGACAAGGATGAAATCATATATGGCTACACCGTCCACCATTGAACGCAAGTGGTTCGTGGTAGACGCAGCTGATAAAACTCTTGGTCGTATGGCTGCTGAAGTTGCTAAAATCCTTCGTGGAAAACATAAACCAACTTTCACCCCGCATATGGACACTGGAGATCATGTAATTGTTATTAATGCAGATAAGATTGTTTTGACCGGTAAGAAATTGGTCCAGAAGACTTACTTCCGTCATTCCGGATATCTTGGCGGTACCACCTTCACAACTGCTGGTGATATGCTTAAGAAAAACCCTGTAAGGATGGTTGAACTTGCTGTTCGCGGCATGATTCCTAAAAATCGTCTTGGCAACCAGATTTACACCAAATTGCACGTTTATGCTGGTTCGGAGCATCCGCACGCAGCACAACAACCAGAAGTGTTGGAAATCGACGTAAGATAAGATCCGGAAAGGAGGAGCAAATAAATGGCAAAAGTTACTTATGATGCAACCGGTCGCCGGAAAAGTTCTGTTGCACGTGTTCGCCTGGTTCCGGGTGAAGGCAGCATTATTATCAACGACCGCGAACTTACTAAATATTTTGGTTTGAAAACTTTGGAACTCATCATTAAACAACCGTTAGAAGCTACTGAAACTGTTGGCAAATATGATGTGCTCGCTAATGTTGTCGGAGGTGGTATCTCCGGACAAGCAGGCGCAATCCGTCATGGTATTGCACGCGCATTGCTCAAAGTTGATGAGGAGTACCGTCCTGCTTTGAAAAAAGCTGGCCTCTTAACTCGCGACCCACGCGAAAAAGAGCGTCGTAAATACGGTCTCAAAAAAGCTCGTAAAGCTTCCCAGTTCTCTAAACGTTAATATTAGCGAATTTAAAACCCCGAAAACAATGTTTTCGGGGTTTTTTGTTTTCTAAGAATGTATAAAAACAGAAAAATAAATTTATGATATAATTAAAACATAAGTTAAATAAAGGGTAGGAGGATCTTATGAAATTAAAATGTGTAAAAGACAATACTGGATGTTATAAAGTGGACGAATGTTATAATATAGTAGATAGAGCTTGCAATCATTTATTTATCGAGGTGAATAAAGGGTGGACGTGGAATGAAACAAGGAGAGTTCCAATACATTTCACAGATGAACAAATTGAAGCTGGTGTTATTAT
>JBOFWD010000098.1:0-9355 GCA_051653445.1 Acidaminococcaceae bacterium
TGTGGCTTTGGTCGAGCAAGCTATTAAAAGTGCGCTTACTAAAATCCCAACCAAAGTTGTTGATGAAATTGTCGACTGCTTCAAGGAAATCGACCAAAAGGCGGAAATCGTCCGCGATGCGAAGGGTAAACCGGTCATCAACCCGGCTCTGCGTGATACCGAAAGCATACCGCTGAAGCGCAACATCGATGAATATATTAAGAACGAAGTTTTGCCTTTTGTACCTGACGCTCTTCCTGATTTCAGCAAGAATAAGATTGGTTATGAGATTCCCTTCACCAGATATTTCTACAAATATACGCCGCCGCGCCAAAGCGCCGACATCAAGGCAGAACTCCTGGCAGGCGAAAAAGGACTGGCGGATCTTTTGGAGAAGGTGCTGTCATGAGTGCGCATAAGATGAAAGACAGTGGCATTGAGTGGATAGGAGAAATACCGGAAGATTGGGTGGCTTGCAGATTAAAAAATATTGTTAATTTTAATCCGCGTTATTCGGAAAATTTATTGGAGGGAACAGAAGTTAGCTTTGTTCCCATGGAATATTTGGGAAATGGAAAACTTGAGTTTCAAGTAAAACCAGTAGATGATGTAGCTAAAGGATATAACTATTTTGCTAATGGTGATATTGTAATGGCAAAAGTAACACCTTGCTTTGAAAATGGCAATATTGCAATAGCTAAGGATTTATTAAATGGTGTTGGCTTTGGCAGCTCGGAAATATACACATTAAGGTGTTTTGGGTGTAACGCTAAATTTGCATTTTATTTTTTGCAAAACATTACCTTTAAGAAAAAATGTGTGTCATCAATGTACGGTGTTGCTGGATTAAAAAGGATTCCTATCGAATTTTTGCAAGACTATAAGCTGTTTATGCCTCCTTTTTCTGAGCAAAAAGCAATCGCCGGTTATCTTGATGAAAAATGTGCGGCAATTGACCAAGTTGTCGCAAGCAAACAAAAACAGAATGAACAGCTGGCTGAATATCGCCAAAGCCTGATCACAGAAGCGGTAACCAAAGGGCTGAATCCGTCTGTACCCATGAAAGATAGCGGCATTGAATGGATAGGAAAAATGCCGAAAGAATGGGAAGTTTGCAAACTTAAAAATGTTGTTAATTTTAATCCTCGTTATTCGGAAAATTTATTGGATGGAACAGAAGTTAGCTTTGTTCCTATGGAATATTTGGGAAATGGGAAGCTTGAGTTTCAGGCAAAACCAGTAGATGCTGTGGTTAAAGGGTATAATTATTTTGCGAATGGCGATATTGTAATGGCAAAAGTAACCCCTTGTTTCGAAAATGGCAATATTGCAATAGCTAAAAGTCTATTGAATGGTGTTGGGTTTGGCAGTTCGGAAATATACACTTTAAGATGTTTTGGGTGCAACACCAAATTTGCATTCTATTTTTTGCAAAACATTACCTTTAAGAAAAAATGTGTGTCATCAATGTATGGTGTTGGTGGATTGAAAAGGATTTCTATCGAATTTTTGCAAGACTATAAGCTGTTCGTTCCACCTCTTGCTGAGCAAAAAGCAATTGCTGCTTATCTCGACAAAAAGTGCGGCGAAATCGACGCTTTGAGTGGGCGCAACAAAAATATCATCGAAAGTTTGCAGGAATACAAACAGTCTTTGATTTATGAGGCTGTTACGGGTAAAATAGAACTGTAGTTTGACGGTTTGGGTGAAGGATGTGAAAAGAATGACTGAACAGGACTTGAGAGAGAATCCGTTCCGCGATGAAATAATGGGCTATTTGCTGGCGCATGACTATGCTGTCAGCCAGATGAGTGATTATGACTATCACTATGCACTGGACAAGAAGCAGCTGTTTGCTTTTGTGGCAGCTACGCAGACCGAGATGTGGCAGACCTTTGTCAATTATTATGGCGCGCAGGCGGAAGCACGCTTTCTGGAACTGGTGGATAAATGCATTGCAGACAAAGGATTATTGGCGGCTCTGCGGGAAACTTTCTCTGACTATCCGAGTGGCACGTCTTTTCATCTTGCTTATTTTCGCCCGACTAACCCCGCGATGACAGAAGGCATCGCCTTGGCAGCAAAGAATATTTTTTCAGTCTGCCGGGAGTTCGCCTATGAAGATAAAGCTGGCGGCAACAGGGTCGACCTCGCGATTTTTCTAAACGGTCTGCCTGTTGTCATGCTGGAACTAAAAAAACAGACCGCAGGACAAAGCGCGGTAGGTAACGGTATAATTCAATTTCAAAAGGACCGCAGCACAGAGGAAAAGGTCTTTGGCTTTAACCAAAGAACGTTGGTTTATTTGACGTTGGATGAATTCGAAGCCTTTGTCGCAACAGATATGAAGACTTTTTTGCCTTTCAATCGTGGCACGGAGGAGGGCGCGGGCAATCCTGCTGTTAATGGCAAACATTCCACCTGCTACATCTGGGAGGAAATTCTCAATAAGCCTACACTTTTGCGGATTTTGCGCGAATTCATGTTCCTGGATAACGAAGGCAAAATGATTTTCCCACGCTACCATCAGCTGCGTGCCGTGCGTAAGGTCGAAGAGGACATTGCGGCAAATGGCTTTGGCGGCCGCTATCTGATCTGGCACAGTGCCGGCAGCGGCAAGACCAAGACGCTGACCTGGGTTGCTGAACGAGTGAAAAACATGCCGGGCATGAATACGGTTATCGTTATCAGTGACCGCACTGTTATCAATGGGCAACTGGCGGCAGAACTTACTACCGTCGATGCCGGTACCGGTGTCGTCAAGGAAATGAAGTCGGCAGCGGAACTAAAGACATTTCTGGACCACGGCGGTTACATCATCATAACGACTTTGCAGAAGTTCCGTGACATTATTAAGGAACTGCATAATTATCCTGACAGAAACTATGCTTTTGTGATAGATGAGGCACATTCCTCAATGGCTGGCAAGTCTTTTTCCAAGGTTTCTGAGACTCTGGCGGGCAAGTCGCTGGAAGAAGCAGCAGCTCTTGATGAAGCCTATGAAGAGATGGAAGACGGCCAGAATCAGTTGCTCGGCGAGGCCCAATATATCAAGTCAACGAAAAACGCGACTTATTTTGCTTTCACCGCTACACCGAAAAGTGAGACTATGGAGCTTTTTGGCACGCGCAATGAAGAAGGTAAGACTTATTTTGATAAATATACGATGAAGCAGGCGATAGAAGAGGGCTTTATCCTCAATCCCTTGCAATGCTACACCGTATATCAAGAGAAATATCAGGTTGATAAAAAATGCGATGACGGCAAGGAATATGGTAAAGGACAGGCGGAAGCCAGCCTGATGCACTATGTCAGTACCAGACCGGAAGTAATAGAACGCAAAACACACATCATGCTCACTGATTTTGCTGAACGCCGCAGCAATTGGCTGCAGGGAAAAGCCAAAGCGATGATTATCGTGCCTTCGAGGCTGCATGCGGTTTATTACAAACAAGCGGTTGATCGTTATCTGGCAGAGCAGAAACTTCCTTTCAAGGCGTTGGTGGCTTTTACCGGCAGTATTGAAGTGAGCGGCGAAAAATTTACGGAAGAAAGCATGAATCCTGGTTTTCAGGAAAAAGATTTGCGGCTGCTCATCAAGAATCACGATGAAGTCCGCATTATTATTGTCGCCGATAAATTGCAGACTGGATTTGATGAAAGCAAGCTTTGCGTGCTTTATGTAGATAAAAAAATGAACAGTGCAGTTAAAGCTGTGCAGACTTTTTCCCGTATCAATCGACCGGCACCAGGAAAACAGACTTTTATCTGCGATTTTGCCAACAAAGCCGAAGACATCAAGAGTTTCTTTGAAAAATACTATGATGGTGAAATCTTTATCCCGAGTCAAAATGAGACAGACCCGAATATTTTGTTTGCCAAGCGGGATGCGTTGCTGCAATATGGCGTTTTTGATTTACGCGATGTCGAAAGAATCCATAAACTGATAGAAGATGAACAGTCACGCAGCGGCGAAATAACTGCGGCTCTTGCTGTGATTCGGGCAAAAATTCTGACCAAACCGCAAGCTGAAAAGGATGTAATTCTTGTTGCCTTAAAGAAATACTCGGCGCTTTTCTATTATGTCGCCACAGTTTATAGCCGGTGGGACGAAGAATTGAAAAAGTTCGCGTCGTTTGCGGATGTTTTGAGTAACGTGTGCAGAGAATGGAAGATTAAGGAGCAGAGGTTCAACCCCTCACAAATGGTATCTTTGGCTGTCTATAGTGTTAAGAAGAAGATGGAAAACGTGTCGCTTTTGCCAAAATCAGCAGTATTTGAACTGCCAGCACTTGGCGCATATTCGTCTATTTTTGAAAAACCGGTGGCTGGTGTTGATGAGATTGTACGCGATTTTAACGCTAAATACCCTGAAGGCACAAATGAAATGGAAAATGAAATAGTAGCTCTGAGCTCGAGCAGCGATATGCAGAACATGTTTCTCAATAGTTCTTCGGGAGCTGCTGCCGATGAGATTGAAAGAAAAATCAAGAATTTTGTGATGGAGGGAATTCTTTCTCCCGACCCTCAAAAATCGGAATTTTATACCGAGCTGAGCAATAATGCCGCTGCGATTCAGCGAATTAAACAGCAGGCTGTCAGCCGTATTTGGGGTAAAATTGGATATAGATGAGTATGAGTCAAAAAAAGGTTTATCACGGAAAGTAGTGATAAACCTCTTTTTATTGGTCCAAAGGGGACGGTCACCGTTGGACCATTTTCTGCTAATTCATTAAATAGTATTTTTGCTTTTAAATGTTGTTAAATCATAGTTGTCTTCGCTGTCCTCACCGCGTACATAATAGATTACTTTGCCTCTGGCAACCAGGATGCCATCCTGATTATATACATCTATATCTGCATGCAGTATCTTATTGCCTTCGTGTACAAGCTTTGCTTCTGCCGTTAAACGGTCAGCAAGTGAAACCGTCTTAAAATAGTCAGTGGTGACTTCAATTGTTACTATTCGCAGCTTCAGGGTTCTGAGGGCAACGCCGGAAACCATATCTACCAAGGAAGTAACGATACCGCCATGAGAAATGCCGTAGGTGTTGGAGTACTCGGGTTTTACAGGAAGTGTTACTTTGGCATAACCTCTGCCAGTATCCAGAACGGTTGCATTCATAAATTTAAAATAAGGCAATGAGTTAAAGTGATTTTTAATAAATTCAGGCCAGTTATCCATATTACTCTCTCCTAATCAATTGCGAAATAGAGCTTTTTTATGGTTTTGTTTTAGATATATACCTTAAATATACTCCGGATAAGGAAAAAATCCTCTTAAACATGCGGGATAAACAAAATATAAGTTTAGAAACCTTTATTGCAGGAGTCAAGGTTTTATTATTGAATACTAATAGTTAGAATCGTGCGACAATTTGTCCTGGCATTAATTTTGAGTATAAAGTCTGGAGGTGTTCCCATGTCGAAGAAAATCCTGCGTTTATTTTTGTTCATGTTTATGTTCGCACTCCTTGTGATAACTCAGGAAACATTTATATCGGCCTCGCCAAAAACACTGCAGCAACCGCTTAAGATTGTTGTAGATTCATATCATTCGCATAATTTTATTAATCTGCCGCCGGATGCGAACCTTTATGATTATCATCATCTGTATGGCTTTCGGCATTTATTCCGCTATCTGGAAAGCAGGGGAGTCACAGTAGAAGAAATAACAACCGGCCCGATTGATAAGCACAAGCTTGCTGGCACAGGCATGCTTTTTATAAATTTAACCAGTATGGATATGCCGCCTTTTCGTATGTCGGAAATTAAAGCAATCAAACAATATGTTGAAAGCGGTGGTGGTTTGCTTGTAGTTACTGACCATTCGAATTGTTACTATCATGCTTATAAACTCACGCAATTATTTGAGGAACTAGGTATGGAGCTTACTACTGAAACTGCTTGTGACAAGGCACCACAGACTTTAGCAAATGGCAATGGATGGATAGTCATTAATAGATTCCAACCACATGAAGTTACCAAAAACATTGAGGCAATTGCAATGATGACTGGCGGTACAGTTGACGACCGCTATGGTATTGGCTTTACCTCTGACACAGCCTGGGGCGACCAATGGATAGTGCATCCCTATGGTGAGGGTGATACGCCGGGATTCTATGGTAACTGGACTTTAGATAAAGGAGAGAGAACAGGGCAAATGGCTGTCATGCTGGCGAAAAATTTTGGACGTGGCCGGATTTTTGTCGTAGGTGATCAGAATATGTGGGGAGATGCCTTTTGTAATTATGCTGACAACTATAAGCTTTGGCTGAATTCTGTGGCTTGGCTTACAGGCGAAAAGCAGATTGCTGATTCTGACAAGTATGAAAAATGGAAAAAACCACATATTATTTTATATGAGAATTACCAAAAGGCTGCCTGGGGTAATTGTGACGATGAGGGATTTTTCAATCTTTTTGTTGCGTTGGAACGTGAATACTGGACTTTTGCTTCAAACAACCTTATGGGCGACGCTGAGCTAATAATTTTCGCTCATGATGGTTATGCGCTTTCTTCTACGGAAATAAGCAGTTTGGTTAAGCATTTAAAGGCTGGAAGAAATATCGTGGTTTTAGGGGACTCAAAAAGCATTACTGGCAAAACGACTCTGATAGCTCAATTATCCGACATACTAAGTGAACCTAGCATCCATGAATATTCCCAAGAAATTTCCTATTATTGGGCAGATACAGGTTCAGTTGTCTTGTTTAAAGAGGGCACCGGGTATACTAATAAATTTGTACCGCACCTACAGCAACGCCCTAGCGATAAGCAAAAAGCTGATTTGAATTATTTTATTGCTCGTTTAAACAAATACAGACTTTAAACTATGAACTAATAGTCATAAAAAATAATACTGGCCCGACCGATTGTACAATCGGTCGGGCCAGTATTATTTAAGATAATAAATTATGAGTACGTTAACCATCAATAAATTCTTGAACTACAAAAATTCTGCCTCTGGAAGCTTCGACTATGCCAATTCCAACCTGGGTATAATTGGCATTTAAGATATTGGCTTTATGGTCGGGACTATGCATAAAAGCCTGTTGAGCAGCGTAAACACTTTCGTTGAAAGCCAGATTTTCACCAGCATAATTAAAAACTATTTTTTGCTCTTGCATACGTTCAAAAGGGGATTGACCTTCTGGATTGACATGAGAGAAAAAGTCGCGTTTGACCATGTCTTTTGCATAGTTCTCTGCCAGTTTAGCTAGATAAGGATTAAACCTAAGTGGAGCAAGACCACGCTCTTTGCGGTCATTGTTGATTAATTTTAAAGCTTGACGCTGTTCAAACGACATGGACAATACTTCAGAAGTGACTATAGGGGGCGATGGAGCAGTCTCAGCAGATACTTGTTTGGCAGAAGAAGCGGATGACTTTGATGACAGGTCTGCAAAACAGAATAGACAAACTATACAAAGACAAGAATAAAAAATGGACAATAGTTTATGCTGCATTTAATCACCTTCCCTTAAATTTTATTTTATAACAAATTTTTGATTTATAAACCCAAATAATCTCATGGGTTAGACATGAGATTACGAAGAAATATTTTTAATTATATATTTGCAAAATATATTTTACAACCAAATACAGAGTATTGTCAAATTTGCGAAATATTTGATACAAACATTTTGTTAAATAAAAAAGCATCCGGATTGAAATTCCGGATGCTTAAAGCGAAGCAAGCTTATTTATCCTTGGACCATGTGGTTATTGTAAGCTTAGGTTTTCTTTAAATTAATTGTTACACGGCGATTTTGTGAACGCCCATCATCAGTGTCGTTGGAAGTAACAGGCGTTGCTTCGCCGTTGGCGGCAACAGTCATTGTGCTATCCGGTATGCCTTGCGCCAACAGATAGTTCTGAGCTGACCAGACACGTCTCCAGGAAAGATCGATGTTGTAATCATCTGCGCCGATAGAATCTGTGTGACCAACCAACGCTACAGTTGCTTGTGGATTTTCCTTGTAAGTTTTAGCTACATTGTCGAGGACTGCTGCATCTTGCGGACGGATTGAGTCATCATCAAAGTCGAAGTATATAACCCAAGCTTTTTCAAATGGAGCAACTACAATTGGTTTTGGAACAGTTACCGCAGCGAGAGTGCCGATTTCCGTTGCTGGTTCGCCACCGCCACCACCACGACCACCGATGATAATCGGCGGATTGTTATTATTGTTGTTATTATTGTTGTTATTATTGTTGCCGTTGTTGCCGTTGTTGCCGTTGTTGCCGTTGTTGCCGTTGTTGCCGTTATTGCCGTTATTGCCGTTGTTGCCGTTGTTGCCGTTGTCGCCGTTGTTGCCGTTGTTGCCGTTGTTTTGGGTTCCACCACCAGGATTGCCTTTAGCTGCAACTAGAATGTATGAATCTGAATCTGAATCTGCTGCACTCAATTTGTAACTGCTGGCAGAGGTGGTGCTGTTAGCAATGGCTAAAGATTCAGCCCCTGCGTAAGATACCATTCCCATACTTGCAATAATTACCGCAAGGCAGGAAAAAATAACTGAAAAACGAACCCATCTTGATTTTGCTTTTCTTCCCAACATATTTTTCGCCTCCTCAACTTCTTTAGAATATTGTTATATGAAACCGTTATCGATCAAGAACTTCTTATTCAATACGGTATCCTATCTTAGCTTGATTTTATCAGAAAAACAGCATAGTTGCAAGAAGATTATGAAAATTCAAAAAAGAGGATATTATTAATAGCTGATACTCAAATTATTTGTTGACTTTCGCTTTAAACTAATCTATACTTTTGATATCCACCCCGGGGGCCGGGGGTATGAAATTAGAAAAGAGAGATAATATGAAAAATCACATGCAACAATATTTATACTTGGTAATGTTATTTTTTTTAATAGCAGGTATTTTTTATCCGGTGATTGGTTTGTTGGCTATTATCTGTATGCTGGCACCGGTTATACTTTCCTTTTTCAAGGGACGCTATTGGTGCGGCAACTTTTGCCCAAGAGGCAGTTTTTATGATCATGTATTGGCAAGGTTTTCACCGCAAAAGCCGATACCTGCTTTTTTAAGAAGCACGGACTTTAGAATTTTTGTTCTGATTCTAATTATGAGTGCTTTCAGTTTGCAGATGTATTTTGCCTGGGGTGACTTGGCTGCAATGGGAACAGTGTTTTTGAGGGTTATCCTGCTGACAACTTTGCTCGGGATTGTGCTCGGATTCTTTTATCACCAGAGGACATGGTGCGCTTTCTGTCCGATGGGAAGCTTGGCAAGCTGGATTGCTAAGGTGCGAAAACCGCTGCCTTTAATGGTGAGTGATGACTGTGTTGGCTGTAAGCTTTGCACAAAAACTTGTCCTATGCAGCTTGTACCATATGAGGCTAAAGGA
>JBOFWD010000099.1:0-2983 GCA_051653445.1 Acidaminococcaceae bacterium
CTGCAGAGGTTATTCTTGCTTCCATAGCGCTTGGTATCAGTGACATTGGCGAAAATCGTGTCCAGGAAGCCAAGCAAAAGAAAACGGTTGTTACACAAGGCCCTAAGTGGCACTTGCTGGGGCATTTGCAGACTAATAAAGTTAAGCAGGCGGTTGAAATTTTCGATATTATCGAATCTGTTGACAGCGAAAAAGTCCTTGACGCAATTAATAAAGCGGCTGCTCAGCAGGGTAAGGTTCAGGATGTCCTTTTGCAGCTTAATATAGCGGAAGAGGAACAAAAAAGCGGTTTCGACAACGCTTCTTATAATGAGATTCTGCCAGAACTTAAAAATTTCCTAAACATTCGTATAAGAGGACTAATGGTAATAGCACAGAAGTGTGAAGATGTTGAAGAAACCAGACCGGTTTTTAAAAAAGGGTATGAAAAATTTTGTGAATTGAAAAAATATCTTGGAGATACAAATATTGATATTCTTTCTATGGGAATGACGCATGATTATTGGATTGCTGTGGAAGAGGGTGCTAATTCGGTAAGAATTGGTACCGCACTTTTCGGCGAAAGAGATTATAGCAGATAGAAATTAAAGGAGGCATGTTGTTAAAATGAAGATAGTTGAAAAGATATGTGATACACTGGGACTTTATAAAGAAGTTGAAGAAGATGCTATTGATAAGGAAGAAGTTTTGCCAGATCCCAAACGTAATTTTGTGCGCAGCAGTGAAACTGTCAAAGAGGAAAAAACTCCGTTTTTCAGCAAAAAACAAGCTGGTGATGATGGGAAGCTTATATCTCTGCCGCTGGCACAGAAACAAGTTAAAGTAATAGTATTGGAGCCCACAGGTTTTGATGATTCACAAAAGGTAGCTGATCATTTACGTAACAATCAGCCCGTAGTTGTTAATTTTGAGACCACGGACGGAGAAATAATGAAGCGTATGACTGATTTTATCAGTGGTACGATTTATGCGTTGAATGGAAGTATGAAAAAAATCGGTCGCAATATTTTAGTTTGTGCACCGCAAAATGTTGATATTGATGCAGGAAGAACAGTATACGATGAAAAGGGTGAAGCACCTTGGGAAAAATAGGAAAAATTGCCTTTGTTGGCGGCGGTGCCATGGCCGAAGCAATCATAAAAGGTATTTTGCAAGCTAAGCTGGCTGAAGAAAAAGAGATAATGGTCAGCGATCCTTTTGAGCAGCGTTTGGAGTATTTGCAAAAACAATATGGCGTGAATATTACTACGGAAAATGTGGAAGCGGTAAAAAATGCCAAGATAGTAATTTTAGCTGTTAAGCCGCAGATGGCGGAGAACGCGATTACCGGTGAAGTCGCACAGCAAACAGCTAAAGACGCTGCGGTTGTATCTATAATGGGTTCAGTAGATCTTGAAAAATTGCATTCTTTAATACCCGATAGGGCAATCATAAGAGTAATGCCGAATACTCCTCTTGCAGTAGGCGCAGGTATGACGGCGATAGCGCCAGATCAAAATGCAAGCAAGGAAATGATAGAAACAGCCAAAGCAATTTTTGAATCCTGCGGAGAAGTCGTTGAGGTGCAGGAAAGCGCGATGGAGGCAATTACAGCAGTTTCCGGCTGCGGACCGGGTTATGTATTTATGCTGATTGATGCGTTGGCTGATGCCGGCGTTAATGCCGGATTACCTCGTAATTTGGCTATCAAATTAGCGGCACAGACTTTTGCCGGCGCTGGCAAGATGGCTGTAGAAACAGGGTTACACCCAGCACAGCTGCGTGATCAGGTAACGTCACCTGGCGGAACTACCATTGCCGGTTTGCATGCATTAGAAACTCACGGTGTGCGAGGAGCTATGTACGATGCAGTCATGGCTGTATTAGCACGCAGTGAAAAATTAAAAGGAAAATAAAATGGCAGATAGAGAGAAAATATTAAGGTTTTTTCGTTCCGGCGGTGATGAAGAATTAGCTGCTAAGTTGCTTGGTCTTGCCGAGAGTGTGCAAAAATCAAGAAAGTTCAAGGTCAGCGAGTTTCTCGACCCGCACGGTTTAAATGTGGCTGAAATTATCGCGGCTAATGTTGGCAATTTAACGGTAGAAGTAAATGGTGGTTTTTTGAACTCCGAAAGGGCAAAGGCAGCCTTTGTTTCTGAAGAATTTTTTGGCAAGCCGGATTTTGCCATAGAATATTTTCAGGTAGAATGGGATAAGCGCTATTATACTTTGTCGCATAGAGATATTTTGGGAGCTTTTATGGCACTCGGCTGCAAACGGGAGATACTTGGGGATATAATTTTTATTCCGGAAGGCGCCCAGTTTGTGGCGGATAAAGCATTTGTAACATATATAACTGCGAATCTTACGCAAATCGGAGCAGCTCCGATTTCTTTAAAAATCATTAAACAGGAAGAACTACAGCAAAAGGAAGAACAAGTCAAGGTAATCAGTGCTACGGTTTCGGCTTTGAGACTTGATGCAGTTGCTGCCGCAGGCTATGGAGTTTCTCGTTCACGTATGTCAGAGGAGATAAAGAGCCAGAATGTGAAGGTGAACTGGAAAGAAGCAAAAAATGCAGCTCAGACAGTAAATCAAGGCGATATAATCTCTTTCCGTAGCCGCGGACGCGTTGAAGTTGCTGAAATTCGCGGTACTACCAAAAAAGGTCGTATTAGCATTACGCTGAAACGTTACATTTAATTTGAGGCTGGGAGGAACAAAATGTTAACACCCTTAGATTTGCACGGAAAAAAATTTGAAAAGGAATTCCGCGGTTATAACAGTAAGGAAGTTGATGAATTCTTCGCTCAGGTTGTTAAGGATTTTGAAAGGCTTTATCAGGACAATATCGAGCTCAAGGAAGCACTGGAAAGAGCCAGTACCAAGCTTGAATATTTCGAACAGATGGAAGCTACTATGCACAATACGTTGGCAATAGCGCAAGAAACGGCGGAAGAAGTAAAACAAAGCGGCAAAAAACAAGTAGAGCTTATGACGAAAG
>JBOFWD010000100.1:0-3508 GCA_051653445.1 Acidaminococcaceae bacterium
TAGGCACTTTTCTGGCTTGGATATTTGTACTTCCTATTTATTGGTTCAAGCATATGAGAGATTAAAAAAATAAAACGCAAAACGCTGCAAACCTTGTTTTAAAGGCTGCAGCGTTTTTTTAGTCGTCAAAGCTTTTCCAAGCATTGTCTATGATGGCTTTTTCACTTTTTTTCTTTTTCTTTTCGATATTGAAAAAATTATTGTCTCGGTGGTCTGTGGAATAGTCCGCATAATCTATGTCACGATCGTACTGTTCATAGCTGCGGTTGTAGTCGCCGCGGCCATCATCACAAATATAAAGGATATTTTGTTTGGGTTCATGAAAAATTTGTTCTAGCATAAGTTCCTCCTGTTTATTAGTGCTCATGAATAATTTTAGCACGAAAGATTATTAAGTAAAAGCACCGGTGCTTATAGTTGTGATAATGTTCAAATTCTGAAGAACCAGAGATATTTAATTTAAAGTGATTATGTGGTATCATTTATAAAGAAAATGTTATTAGAATAATCAGATTATTAAACTGGATTTGAATTATAATCCGATAAAACTTTCAGTAAAAAAATAATAAGTATATTCTAGCCTATTAACAAGTTAATAAGAATGATTTGCTGCGTAATTTGAAACATGCTTTTGTGAAGCAAATAGTAAAAAATGAGGAGTGATGATTGGTATGGTTAAGCCCAGCAAGGAGGTTTTAGAAAAATATCTGAACGCAGAAAAAGAAGGGGAAAGTATTGAAGCAAAAAGTGAAGAAGAGCAGAAAGACGTAGAAACCTTGGAGGAGATCTGGCTGGATAAGGAAGTGAAAGCTGAACTTGAAGCGAGGCATATGCCCAAAGAAAAGGCATATAGGGGACATAAAGCATAACAGCGAAACAAAAATGAAAACAGCAATCCAACGTGATTGCTGTTTTTATTTTAACATAATCCTAAATAACAAAGAAAACTCTGAAAGTTGATACCAATTAATTTTGATAATATGATAAAATTAAAATATAGGTTAATTGTAAAATGAAATTGAACTAATAAAAATCCATAGCGAAAATCTTTCCCGTGTTAAGATTGAATCACGACAAACAAAACTTAACCGGAGAGGATAATCACTATGGACTACCCTAACGATACCATAAATTCGCGAAAACAGAAACACTTGAATTATAAAGAACGAGTGAAAATTCAAATCCGGCTGACAGACGGCTGGAGTGCTCATCGTATTGCAAAGGAGCTAGGCCGTGCTTCCAATACCATAAGAAACGAAATCCGGCGCGGCACCGTTCCACAAATTAAGCAGGGTAAACGCGTCATGATGTATTTCGCAGACACCGGTGAAGCAATTTACACCAAACACAGGCAATTATGCTGCCCTAAGTTCAAACGACTGAAATGCCGTATCTTCATAGATTATGTATGCGAAAAAGTAAAGACTCAAGGATTATCAGTAGATGCCTGTATAGGAAATGCCCTCGTCAAAGGTAAATTCAAAAGAGAAGAAATGGTATGTACCAAAACTTTCTATAACTATATTGACTTGTGTCTATTGGAACTTCGAAATATTGACCTGCCAATGAAACTACGCCGTAACAACAAAAGCAAACATATACGGCAAAATAAGCGTCGACTAGGCAGAAGCATAGAAGAGCGCCCTGCTGACATTGAAACGCGTGAAGAATTCGGGCACTGGGAAATAGATACTGTCATTGGCAAAAAAACAAAGGATGACGGTGTACTTCTTACCTTTACTGAACGCAAAACACGCAACAACATCATCATGAAGATGGAGGGTAAAACAAGCTGTTGTACAATGTCGGTATTGGAAAACCTGCAGATGGAATTTGGCAGCAACTTTGATAAGGTTTTCAAAACCATAACATCAGACAACGGCCAAGAATTTGCAGATCTTTCTAGGCTTGAGGAGTATTTAGATATCAAAGTATTTTATGCGCACCCATATTCCTCTCATGAAAGAGGAACCAATGAAAGGCATAATGGTTTGATTAGAAGGTTCATACCAAAAGGCGCTTCAATTAATGATTATAGCATTTGTGATATCGCCGCTATTGAAGACTGGTGCAACAAGCTGCCAAGAAAGATCTTGGGCTACCTAACACCAGCTGAATTATTTGAAAAGGAATTAGATGTAATTTATGCTGCGTAATACAAAATTATAGTTTTACACGGGACTAGTTCAATTTGTTATTGCAATCTAGGAAATTAAAATATAGCATAGAAAAAGTCAATAAATTAGTTAGATCAGCGAAAGGAATTTGATATGAAAATAGTTGTTTGCGTTGGATCAAACTGTACAATGATGGGGGCCGACAGTATTATAGCCAGTCTTGAGAATCTTAAGGAGACTATTCTCAAGAAAGAAGGTGTTAACCCTGTTTTCAATCTTGATATTGAGATAGCAAGATGTCTGGGGGAGTGTAAAGTAAAGAAATCAGTTTCTCCGGTTGTCGTAGTAGATGGCGTTATCTATCATAAGGCGTCTCGTGAGGAGATTATGTCGGTAGTATTAGACGCGGCTTTTGATAATATTCTGACTAAGTAGCAGTGAAAGATTAACGCGAAAGCTAAACTACAAGGAGATTAAGATTGTGAGAGAATTTTATAATGACATCATCAACATAAGAAGGATGGTGTTTGCAGCCATTGCCAGAATTGCATATGAGGATGAGGATCTTAAAAAGCTTGGCGATGAGACATACCGTTTGATACCTGGAGAGAAAGCTCATTATAGAGAAAATGTTTTTCGGGAAAGGGCTGTTATAGGCGAGAGACTTAGGCTTGCTTTGGGTTTGGATGCCCGAACGGCTGCTGAAACGGGACCGATTTCAGAAGGCATAGAGAATGTAGATGTGGATACAAGGGTTTATACACCACCGCTTGTATCTGTAATTAAGATTGCATGTGAAGCGTGTCCGGAAAGAACTGTTTTTGTCACAAATAATTGCCGTAAATGTCTTGCGCATCCTTGTAAGAATGTTTGCCCTAAAAATGCGATTAGCATCGAAAAGAGAGGGGCCGTCATCGATCAAACTAAGTGTATAAAATGCGGACGCTGCGAAACTGAATGCCCTTATCGCGCGATTGTGGAATATGAGCGTCCTTGCGCTGCAAGCTGTGGCGTCAATGCGATAAAATCCGACTATCTTGGCAGAGCAGAGATTGATGATAAATGCGTAGCTTGCGGCAATTGCATTCAGGAATGTCCGTTTGGGGCAATTTCTGACAAATCAGAGATATTTCAATTAATTAAGGCTATAAGCAGCGGCAAAGAAGTATATGCCATTATTGCGCCGTCTTTTGTCGGACAATTTGGTGCTTTGACCACGCCGGAACAGGTTTTCGAAGGAATTAGGGAACTAGGAATAAAGGAAGTTGTGGAAGTCGGTTTGGGTGCAGATCTTACAACTTTGAATGAAGCAAAAGAATTTGTTGAAAACGTTCCGAAAAAAGAACCTTTCATGGGTACCAGCTGTTGCTATTCCTGGAAGCTGATGGTGG
>JBOFWD010000101.1:0-3695 GCA_051653445.1 Acidaminococcaceae bacterium
ATTCCTAATACATCATCTTTTATAACATCTGGTAAAGGAAGTGCAGCAGTGTTGGATAGCTCTACATGCTTAAAAAATGCATGTGTCACGGCATCCATCTGCGGAGAAAATGTATTTGCATCTGACAAAACAGCCATAATATATTCAGCTAGTTGGTAATCTTTTGTTTCATCAAAAGATTTAGCTATTTCATAAGCTTCATTTCTAAATGCCGCATCATTTTTCTCAGCATAGTATTTTATTAGGTTTAAAACGTTCTTCTTTTTCAATGTGCTCACCCCTAAAATCATACTATCATCATTGGGACATCAAGTCAATATTAGGGACAATATTTTGTTTTTCCGCAGATGTTTTATCTACGCCTAAAACAAAAAAGCACCATAAATAACTCTCGGACATTTGCCTGAAAGTTATTTATGGTGCTTAAATTTTACCCACTGAATACATGTTATCATCGGACGGCCTCCTCTTTAAACCACTTTAAAGATTACCCCTGAAACTGTTCCTTTGATTCGCATAATCATACGATATTTTTATTATAGCACACTCAAGGTTTACATTCCGCTTTACACCTGTAAAAATCGGCATGTGAATGTCAAAACAATTAAATCTGTACCGTCCAAGATAAGATAAACTTGTTGTTCATAGTCTGTTGCAGCTTTTATGTGATGATAGTTCTCGCAAGCATCATTTTTTGACAGTTACCCATAATTCGAGGTTTTGTTTAAAGCAACTTAGGGGAAAATGCGTTCAACTATTTTGAGGAATATCTTCTTTGGTAATTAACATCAACGATTCTTTAGAAATATGCCTCGTCAACTTTGACAGCCGCTTTGCCTGATTCAATGTTATATCATCAAACAAATTCCGAACAAGACGGCCATTTGCAAAGTGATTATCTTTTTCATTTAATTTTGTTTGTAACAAATCACGCACGTTTGCAATAGCTTGCTCTTCGGCAACATAGTCATTTTGGTTGCAGGTGTAATTGAATATTTGAACAAGCTCATCTAGTGAATAATCACTAAATGAAATAAAAGTATTGAATCTTGACTTTAATCCTGGGTTGGATTTAAAGAACTCCTCCATCAAATTTGTATACCCAGCTACAATAACAACTAGGTCATCGCGATAATCTTCGAGAGCTTTTGTTAACTCAGTAAGACTTTCTCTCCCATAACTATCGCTGTTAGCGTTCTCTGTTATGCTATAAGCTTCATCAATAAAAAGTACTCCACCTTTCGCACGATTAATTAATCTTTTTACCTTGATTGCTGTTTGTCCTTGATACTCAGCAATTAAATCAGTCCTGCTCGCTTCAATAAAGTGCCCTTTACTTAGTAATCCAATGGCCTTATACATCCTCCCAACAATACGAGCCACTGTAGTTTTAGCTGTACCCGGGTTGCCGCTAAATGCCATGTGCAAAGTCTTGTTAGACTTCTTTAAACCATTTTTAACCCTCAAATGTTGTATCCGATTATAGTCAATCAAATCACAGACTTGTTCCTTCACATTTCTGAGACCAACCAACCCGTTCAATTGGTTAAGTAACTCATCTATTGAAACATTTGATGACTCCTCTTTTAAGTCTTGGAAAAGTTCATCAACTTTTGATGCTCCTAGATATTTGTATAATATCTCAACAATGTTTTCTTGCTTTTGCTCCATATTAGGTACGAATTGTTTTTTAGTTAAGATACCTAAATTCCTGAGCAAGTCTAAAACAGCTTTATCATTTTGTTCATCAGTTATTTCCCGAGCTATTTTTTCCAAATAAGCTGTTTGACCTAATGTGACATCTATCTGCTTAACTTCATTAATCAACTGACGCTTGTAATTTTCTGAAATCATTATATCAACCTACTTATTATCAAAATCACCGTAGTGTCCTTCAAAACTTTCTATATGCTGCCTATCGACAACCCAAGCTCTCTAATTTCATTTTTGGCCATTGCCAATTCGGATTCAAGATAAGTAGACATCCTTTCTTCTTAGTTGCTGGGGACGGTCCTAAATGGTCTTAGTGAATCATCATCTTTTACAGCAGTTTATTTCTCGCTGGATACAAGTCACTCTATCTTCCTAGATACCGTTCAAAAGCATTACCTGTTTAATATTTTCCCAATATTTTTTACTTGAATAGAAATAGTACCGTCCGGATTATTGATAAACTCAATAAAATCATGATTTTCAAAATATTCGGCAGGAAAAGTAATTTCAATGCCTGTATCAGTCTTTATTTTATGATTTTTTGCAGTTTTAATCGCAAGCGTTCTTTCTACCTTAACGTTTTGAGGTAACTGCGCCTCGATAATTTGCGACGCAAACTCTTGCTGCATTAATTGCGAACCTGCGAATACCTCCTGACCTAATTCCGTCGGAGAAAAAGATGAAGATGTTTCGGCATTTTCCAAAAGATAATTTTTCGCCTTCGAAAGTATCACCGCTGAATTTGCGCCATGCTTCTCTGCGATTTCTTCAGCAATCTGGCTTACCGCTTTAATTGCTTCTTTGCCGGAAATGGTTGAAGTACATTGCAGTAAGACATCCGGCAGCAAATATACCTCCTGGGCAGCAATCACCCTTTTTTTATCAATGAAGCCAATAGCGAAGTCATCACATCTGATAAGGGCATAGGCATCAACTTTTTGTGTTGTATTGGGAAGAATGGCATGGTGCCTGATAATTTCATTATGGATGCTGCCGTCGCTGGTTGATACTTGATGGGTGTAAGCAATTTTACTTGTTAATAATAATAGTGCGAAATATCTGTTGCCGTTATCGGAAAAGTCTACCACCAGTAAATCCGTTGGCACAGATTGCTCGGCTTGCGAAATTTGCTCATACAAAATATTTCCTATCGATGCAGATAGCTCAATGAAACTAGATGCTTGCACTAAATAATTCTTCAGCTGCACCAAAAAAGAACTCTCCGGAGAAAAAACTCCTGATTTCTGGCTAAGGTCTGATTTTATGTGTTCAAGATGTTTTTCCATGTACTCGTATATAACAATGTCTGAGAAATCTAATTCTTTTTGAGAGATAATGCACATACCTGAATTAAAATCCAATATATGGAGAATAGCTTTGTTAATAATCACTGCTTGTTATCATCCTTTACATCCTTATTTTCTTGCAAATGTGTTCAGCCAAAGCTCGGTTTTATCCGGCCGCACATCCCTGGCTACCCATTGCTCAATGATTTCTAAAGACCGTCCGCTCTTTTGCAGGAATTCAGCAAAACGTGCTTCATTCAAATCAGTATAATATCTGCCGCCGCGCTCCCCTTCGTAATCACCATATTTGAAGGAAAGATAAAAGACGGCACCAGGCCTCGCAAAATCAATCACCTTCGCAAGTATGCCCGGCAATGCTTCCGCATGAACATGCAAGAGTGAGGCGCTCGCCCAAATAGCGTCGAAAGAAGCCAAAGGCAGCTCCAAGTCTTTGAAATCCGCTACAATTACGTCCTGTCCGATCAATTCACCGGCAAACTTAGCCAGCTCTGCTGAGCCATCTACTGCTGTGACCTTGAATCCTTTTTGCAGAAAATATAAGCTGTCCCGGCCGCTGCCGCAGCCCAAATCCAGAATATGCGCACCCTTTGGCAAGAGCGCGAGGAACTTTTGCTGCGTCTTTGACATATCTGCTGTCAGCGTCGAAGCAATGAATTCTTCCGTATTTTTCGCATA
>JBOFWD010000102.1:0-16537 GCA_051653445.1 Acidaminococcaceae bacterium
ACTTTTAAATTTACATGTATACAATATTATGTTTTAATCGAAATATTTTTTTATTAAATCCACATCTTTTGTAATGGCAAGAACCAGCATCAGCTTGATTCTGGCTTTCTGCCCGGTCAGCTCGCCAGCCAAAACAACATTGCTGGCTGCCATCGACAGCGCACTTCCTTCATAACTATATGCCGGAACTACTCTGCCCGAGTGCACTCTTGTCGCAAGCACCACCGGAATGCCACAGGAACGAACATACTCTATGCCTTTTTTAACGCCAAGAGGTACATTTCCACAGCCAAGCGCCTCTACCACAATGCCCTTCACCGGTTTTGTCGCCAAGCATTTAAACAAATAATCATCCATACCGGCTGCGGTCTTAATCAGACAGACATCTTCCTCAATAAATTCGGGCTTGATTTTCTGAAGATTTTCCGGCTGCCTTTTGAAGATGACCTTATCAAAATAGACATGTCCTATAGGGCCCCAGCCCGGAGAGGCAAAAGTAGAACAAGACGTCGAATGCGTTTTTGTCACTTCGGCCGCGGCATGAATTTCATCATTAAAAACCAGTAGCGCGCCTCTCCCGGCAGACGCTTCACAGGCGGCAACCTTGACCGCCGCCAAAATATTGGCAGGCCCATCGGGGCCCATTTCCGATGCCCCACGCATCGCGCCGGTAATACAAACAGGCTTGATAGTCTCGATTACCAGGCTCAGTAAATATACGGTCTCTTCCTGGGTATCAGTCCCATGTGTGATAACAACACCGCTCACATCGTCTCTGGCAGCATATCGATCAGTCATCTTCGCCAGCTCGAACATCATTCCGGGCGTAATATGCCCGCTCGGCATATTGGAAAATTCAACAACTTCAACCTCTGCCACATCAGCTAGTTCCGGAACAGCTTCAATCAAGTCCTCGCCACTGACAGCAGGCACAAGACCCTTGGTGACGGAATCATATTTCATGGCAATTGTGCCACCCGTAGTGATAACCACAACTTTTTTCACGCCAACACCCCTCTTAAACCCTAAGCAAAAGAAAACAATCCATTCCGCTCATTGCAGCAGGCTTGCCTATTCTATATATTCTAAGCCAAAAAATCCGCAATGCCAATAAAAAAATAAATCATTATGAAAATTCATTCATTTAACTTCATTTATAACTATTTTCTGTTCAAGCTGCAATCTTTTGAACAACCGCTGCAACCACTGCAACCGCCATCTTTTTTCTTCTTGATAATCCTGCGAACTGCCAAAATTATCAGCACCGCCAATATTCCGCCAACTATATAATTTGCCATTTCCGCACCTCTTTTCCTCAGTTAGCTTTTGCTAACCAAATTGTATCCTCAAGTCGCGTATCTGTCAACCTTTCACTTGTGACGAAATGGCAAACTCCCTTTCCCAGCTTTTTATCTGTTGTCAGAATGATGTGAACAGGTCACTATATGGTCATCCACCATACCAATCGCTTGCATAAATGAATAAATGATAACCGGTCCGACAAATTTAAAACCTCGTTTTTTTAAATCTTTGCTAATTTGTTCGGACAAGTCATTCTTTGTCGGTATCTGTTCCTCTGTCGCCCAATGATTAACAACCGGTTTAAAATCGACATAGCTCCACAAAAAATCCGAGAAACTGACAAACTCTTTCTTTAATTGGAGAACAGCAAGAGCATTACTTCTTACAGCTTTTATTTTGGCCGAATTCTTGATTATACCGTAATCCCGCCCGATACTTTCCAGGTCTTCACCGGACAGTTGTGAGCAGTAGGTTATGTCAAAATCATGAAAAGCTTTTTTGTATTCTGCCCTTTTGGCAATCACGATGCTCCAGGACAAACCAGCCTGAGCTCCTTCTAAGTTCAACATCTCGAAAATATAGGTATCATCAAAGCTCGGCATACACCATTCATTGTCATGATAAGCTCTCATTGTTTCGTTTATACCTGGCCAACTACATTTAGTCACAATAACACCTCTTACAATAACTATAAAAGACACCGCAAAAATGTTCGCGGTGCCCTTACATTTTTTAATTATTCTTCAAATAAGCCAAAACCTCGCCCGCATTAGTATCAGGTTTTACTTTCGGCATAACTTTTTCAATCACACCTTTTTCATCTATGATATAGGTGCTGCGGACTACACCCATACTTACCTTGCCATATAGTTTCTTTTCCTGCCAAACATTATAAGCCTTAATCACTAAAAGTTCCGGATCAGAAAGCAAAATAAAAGGCAAACTATATTTTTCAGCAAATTTTTGATGCGAAGCAATTCCGTCTTTGCTGATACCAATAACCACAATACCATCTTTTTTGAAGTCATCATATGCTTTGGCAAAAGCACACGCCTGCCGGCTACAGCCAGGAGTATTATCTTTGGAATAAAAATAAAGCACTATTTTTTTGCCCCTAAAATCCGATAAAGATACTGAGTTGCCATCCTTATCCTGTAAAGCAAAGTCCGGAGCCATAGTATTTACTTCAAGCATTTTGACTTTCCTCCTTTAGAAATAGAAACAAAATATTTATCCATCTTGACAGCTTTATTATACCAAACTAACAATTCCGTGTTAATGGGAAATAGCCTCAAGACATAGTTTCACCAGCACTTCCAAGGAAGTGTATTCATTCTTATTCATCTTAGAAAATGTGCTGGCTCCAACTCCTGAAAACTCACGTAATTCTGTTTTACTCATCTCACGGTCAATGAAAAGATTCAAAAGTTTTTTATAGGTTACAGTCATTTTGCACCTCCTACGTTAGGTGGCATAAAACATCATTAATTATTATATACTTTAAGATTCGCCATATCGGTCATATTTTCGCGAAGTCATATAAAAGCATTTCTCTTCGCGAACTATTTTCGAAGAATAAGTATATACACTAAATAATCTAGCCGTGTTTATAAATGTTTACTTTTTTGAAGTTAAATTTTTTCTATTCAAAAACTCTACAATCCCCTTTTCTATTCAATAATATCCCAAAAGTAAATGAGATATTATTGAATAGAAAAGGGATGATTCAATGCGAATTGGCTATATCAGAGTATCAAGTATCGACCAAAACACCGACCGCCAACATGAAATACCCAAACCATATATTCTTGAAAAAGTTTTCGAAGAAAAAATTAGCGGCAAAGACAGAAACAGACCCGCTCTTCAGGAAATGCTGAAGTTTTGTCGAGATGGAGATACCATTTATATAGAATCAATCAGCCGTCTTGCTCGCAATACTAAAGACTTTCTTAACATTGTAGAAGCGCTATCAGCAAAAGCCGTCGGCATCGTCTCAGCCAAAGAAAGCCCGGACACATCAACACCTTCGGGGAAATTCATGCTGACCGTTTTGCCGCTCTCTCAGCTTGAACGAGACACCATTAAACAACGCCAAAGGGAAGGAATCGATGTGGCACGCAGCAAAGGCGTTCGTTTTGGTCGCCCACGGATTTCCGTTCCGCAAACTTTCAACCAAAATATCAGGGAACGGAAAGAAGGTAAGATAACAGCGACAGAAGCTATGAGAAATTGTCTCTCAAAGCTGGAACTTTCTATCGCTTGGTAAAAGAAATGCAGGGGTAATTATCCCCTGCATCAGACTATAGACAAAGTAGTTTCTTGAATTGTAGTTTCCTGTGTTTAGTTAGAATATACCATTAATCATTTTCCTATGTTATTGATGGAAAAGCCACTATTTTTTTTGCAAACAATACGTAGCTTGTGCGGATTTTTTATTTTATGAGAACTTAATCTATACGACCAAATCATCATGTCAACTAAATCTTGCTGTGAAACAGATGCTCCCGCTCCACCATCAATTGACGTTGTTCCTGCGCCTAATACTGGTACGCATACATCTTTTTCAGAATAGTTATTCTCTAATTCCTTCCACAACAAATCCAAACACTCAAGATACTCGTCACGAGAAAAGAATCGCCCTTTACCATTTTCATCTAATTTTGCAAACGCCATCAATAAGTCATCGCCATTTGGTACTATGGTCCCTGAATCATACCGTGTTTTATGCAGATATTTTGATTTGCTTCGTGCTGGTATAATTTGCGCAGAATTGATTAACTGTTGAATATCTAAATCTGAATGCAATTTTAAATACTGGCCGCATATGGAACCTGGATTTATATCTGGCGTTGCGTTGCCTACTTGTGTTGTAAAACACTCATCAAAATTGATTACCCGCTTGCAGTTCCTTTTTTCGAGAATATCTCCATACTCTACAATAATAGAATAATTTTGACCTTTGATTATAATACTTCTGCGAAATTTCAAAAAACCTATATATAAAAACGATGTTACAACACAAATAAACAAAGAGTACACAAGACGAGAAATTATAATATTGACATCTTGAGCCTCTGAACCCTCAAACCATTTACATTGTTCAAGAACCTCTTTCGTTATCCATTCATGGTTTTTAAAGAATGCTTCTGGCACAACGGTAAATGTACCTGTGGCGATAGCACTTGCTATAGCTACGCTCTTTTTGACGAAATCAATCAAAATCCAAGTACCTCTTTTATGTATGAATAGTCTCCAACTTTGTTCCCATTAGCATCAATTTTCCAGAATGGTTTTGCTTCATTTTCGTAACCATTCATATATGCAGGAAGCCAACTTGATTCATTACGTGTAGAATTATATACGATAATGACTGTTTTTTTCTTCTTTTTGGATTGTTCAAATTCATGTCGAAGGTAAGAACACTTATTTATGTTTCCGTAATTGTCATTCTCGCCAGGCGTGGAAACTCCGAAAACTTTACACTCTTTAGCACCGTTGGTATTTTGCTTATATGGTGTGCAAGTACACTCCCATTGTTCTTTAGAGTTACGTTCGCATCCGCTTCCTGCTGTTCGAGACGCCGTCATATCGCCCACAACAAAAATCGCTGCCGATGAAGCGTTAATTTGGCGATCAAATTCGGCTTTCAAATCACAAATTCGGCAATCATCGCTATTAGCCACACTGCCAGACGATACCTTCGACATATCAATAAAATCGACTTTATGGAGATTATCCATTCCCCATTTATTCAATTCCTCCACTACACCTTTATCACCATTTTGCTGGTCATAGTCCGCGCTGATGTAAACTTGCTTGCTCATGCAAATCACGCTCCTCTGGGGATAATTTTAATATTTTCAAACTATGCAAGGTCGTTAATAATAATTGTAACATTTTAGCATATTATATCACAAACCGCGAACAAAATAATCTTATCTCGTCCCACCGTTAGTCGTCTTTACTATTTATATTATGAGAAGTTTGCTGCTGGAGGTGTAAGCTATTTTGATTTTATATGTACTTCAATCAGGTATAATGCTGGGCATCTTCGAAAATTCAAATTTGTAATATATTATAAATACAGCAGAAAATCCCAAATATTTTTGCAAAAAAATATCTCTTCACGTCTATTCGATCCCCGCATCAAAGCAATAGAAATCCTTAAAGCAAGAATATTTTTTGCTTATCAGAAAGATATAGATGCGATTATCCTCTGTTTTTACTCATCACAATTGCATTTTTAATCATTTGTAAAAATCACGGTTTGGGTATTTTTTGGGTATAAAAAAACTGGGGCTTTTTATCAAAGACCCAGACTCTTTTTAAATGGCGGATGGGGTGGGATTCGAACCCACGGTACGTTGCCGTACACTTGATTTCGAGTCAAGCACCTTCGACCACTCGGACACCCATCCAGATAAATATTTTAAGAACACAACATATTATATCATAAAATATAAATTTTATAATAGATTTTAAATTAAATCCGGTTATTTTGTTTGGCCTCGTTACGCCGCTTTTTAAAGAAGTCTTTCATTGCCTTGGTACATTCTTCAGCGCAAACACCACTAACAACATCTACCGTATGGTTAAGCGCCGGATTATTTACAACATTAAACAAAGATTCCGCGGCACCCGCCTTGCTGTCTGGGCTGCCATAAACCAAACGGGTTATCCTGCTCATGACAATAGCACCTGCGCACATTGGGCAAGGTTCAATCGTCACATAGAGCGTTGCTCCACTTAAACGCCACCTATCAAGTTTCTCACACGCCTCACGAATAACAATCATTTCAGCATGAGCGGTGGCATCTTTCCAGGTCTCCCGCATATTATGGGCCTTAGCAATAATTTCGCCATCAAGAACAAGAACAGCCCCTATAGGTATTTCACCGAGTTCCGCTGCTTTTTGTGCCTCTGATAATGCTATCCCCATATATTTTTTATCATCAGACATGTTAAATCCTCTTTCTTGCAAAAAAACCGCCCTGAAGGCGGCATATTTACTTTGGTGTCCTGGGCGAGATTCGAACTCACGACCTACTGCTTAGGAGGCAGTCGCTCTATCCTGCTGAGCTACCAAGACAACTATCAAGTATTAAAAAGCTCACTACCGATTTTACTATATTGAACGTACCCTGTCAATTTTAGTTAATCGCCTCTTGATACTTTTAAGGGCAAATAGCAAACTTTATTTATATTTTCCTGAAATTTCGAAAACTAACAGCAAATAACATTCTGCAAAGATTTCCTTAAGACAATGTAAAGAATATTGGATATTATTTTTTCTCATTTTTCTGTTAATTTCTTTTCAGAATACAAACAATCTTTCGAATAAACATTTACTAACAGGTTTAACAACAAAAAATGTGGGAAAACCGAGTTTTCCCACATAGTTATCCACAGAACACTTGTTTTTGTGCATAAAGCTGTTTATAACTTGTCCGCCATTCCAGGAGGCATACTCCACTCAACACGTACACCGGTAGCTACCCAGAGCCTCGTCAAACAAGTTTTAAAATTTTTCAAACTTTCCAACGGATCCAATGTATAAGTGGAAAAATCACGGATATCATTTTCACCGGGCAAATCCATCGTGTGGGACTTGCTTAGATATTCCTTCACATTTGCGACAGCTACAGGCGCGCCTTCAATCACTACCTCCGCTGTCTTTGTTTCCTCATCATATTCCGCATAGCCATAATGGCATTGCCAGTTTAAAGTAACCTTGAATTTGCCCATGATTGCCTCCTCAAAACTATCTCCTAATTCGTATTCAAGATATTATATCATATATCAGTCTTCTTTACGGTAAAGAGGTTTGAGACGCCGTTCAATGCTCATCTTTTTTTCTTTACCGCTGGACTTTGCCATCTCATAGAGGATATTCTGCGAACTGACAGCATTATTACCGTAGCGGACTGCTCGCCTGTAAGTACCATTGGACTGCATGATATGCGCGCCAACATTATCCTTTAAAACTAATTCTAGAATGTCTTTGATTCTTTTGATGTGTCTGGCACTTTCCACCGGGAAGAATAATTCAACACGTTCGTTTAGATTGCGCGGCATCCAATCCGCACTGGCTAAATATACCTGTTCACTGCCTCCGTTTGCAAAATAAAAAATGCGGCTGTGTTCTAATTGCCGCCCTACTATGCTGCGCACAGTTATATTTTCGCTAATTCCTGGCAAGGACGGTTTGAGACCACAGATGCCTCTGACTATCAATTCGATTTTAACGCCGCCAATTGATGCCTCATAGAGCTTTTTAATTATTGCTTTATCAATTAAAGAATTCATCTTAGCAATGATATGACCTTTACGGCCTTTTTTCACCTGCTTAATTTCATTATCAATCAAATCATAAAGTTTCTGACGCAGACCAAGCGGGGCCATAACTAATTTATTCCAGACGGGCGGATCGGAATAACCTGATAAAAGATTGAAAAACGCCGAGGCATCACTCCCGAATTGATCGCTGGCAGTCATCAGCCCAATATCCGTATAAAGCTTTGCGGTATTATCATTATAATTCCCCGTACCAAGATGTACATAACGTTTAATGCCATCGGGCTCTTTGCGCACAATCAAAATGATCTTGGCATGTGTCTTTAAACCAACGAGCCCATAAATTACATGACAGCCAGCCTTTTCCAGTCTTCTTGCCCAGATAATGTTATTTTCCTCATCAAAACGCGCCTTCAACTCTACCAGAACTGTGACTTGTTTGCCATTTTCGGCTGCTCTTGCCAATGCCGCAACAAGCGGAGAATTGCCGCTTACACGATACAAAGTCTGTTTAATGGCAAGAACTTCAGGATCATTGGCTGCGTCACTGACCAGTTTGATTACAGCCTCAAAACTCTCATAAGGATGGTGCAAAAGAATATCATGTTCGCGAATACGTTCAAAGAGATTGTCCATTTTCGGTAATTCCAGTGGTTTTTGCGGCACAAATGGCTCAAACTCCCATTTCGGTTCATTCAAAAGTTTTATAAACTTGAAAAAACAGGTAACATCAAGCGGTCCGCTGATTTCATAAATCGCCTGCTCGGTGAGATCAAGGTTTTCTGCCAGAAATCGTTTAATACTCTGGTTACGTGTTTTCAATATTTCCAACCGCACAGAATCACCACGTTTGCGCTTGCGCAGCGATATTTCAATTTCCTTCATCAGATTTTCCGTGTCTTCCTCATCTACATCAAGATCAGAATCACGGGTTATGCGAAAAGGAACAATATCAAGTATCTCGCACCCCTTGAATAAGTCCTGACAATGAATGATTATGATTTCTTCCAAAAATACAAAAGTTCGCTTTTTACAATGTTCCACTTCAATAATACGTGGTAAGACCGAAGGCACCTGCACAAGCCCCCTGCTATGCTGTCCTTCATTGTTAATAAGCTCCACTGCCAGATTAAGCGTTCTGTTCATCAAAAACGGAAATGGCCTGGAAGCATCAACAGCCATCGGCGTCAAAACCGGATAAACGTTTTCTCGATAATACTCTTCCAACCATTCTTTACCGCTTTCTTCCACATCTCCTACCCTGCTCAGCATTATTCCTTCGCTCCGCAATTCCTTCAGAATAGAAAACAGGTAACGATACTTTGCTTTCATTTGCATGTGTGCAGATTTAGCAATCATATTTAATTGTTCTTCTACCGTAAGGCCAGCCGCGTCTTTTTTGTTAATGCCATTTTCCAACTGATTATAAAGTCCAGCAACCCTTACCATAAAAAATTCATCAAGGTTAGAGGCGGAAATGCAAACGAACTTAAGCCTTTCCAATACAGGCAGCGATTTAACGCCGCTCTCACGCAAAACACGCAGATTAAACCTGAGCCAGCTTAATTCACGATTTATATAATATTCCGTGTTATTTAAATCAACCATTGTCATTTATACCACCTGCCCGCTCCAACACAGGAGTTAGTCCGAACACCTCTACAAAAAAGTTCTTCTTGTTTTCAAAAGTCCATTCTTCCAGCGTCAGATCTTTTCTGCTGAAAGCATATATTTGTATTTCATTGCCTTTTAACAAAACACTGCATTCTTCAATCTTTTGCAGATAACTTCTATCCATAGCATCCGCAAGCCTCAATATAGCAGCTAACTTTGCCACAAGCGGCATAAGGCTTTTATCGACTTTGGGCCTGCCTTCGTTCTGATTATTAAAAAGCAAATGTGAGTGATAATAAGCAGTCAAAGCAACAACGCTCTTATCCACATCACTGAAACCGAGAATATCAGAGGCCATGATTAATTGGTAGGAATAAAGAGCATGGCTTCTGAGGCAGATATATTTACCGATATCATGCAAAATGCAGGCAGCTCTTAGCAAGAGGCGGCTATGCTCGTCAAGACCGTGTTTTTTGCTGAGGGCATCAAACAATGTAAGAGCCAGCATTTCCACTTGTTTGACATGGCAATAATCATAATCATAACGTTCACCAATGCAATGGATAAGAGACATCAACTCTTCATGAAGGTTATCTACATATTCCATATTTGTCTTATTGGCGATATAAAGATGCGTCATGCCATCAATAAAACGATTGGGCATCACCATTATTTCCCTTGCGGGTACAAGCGCCAGCAATTGTTGATAAAGAATAATCGTTGGAAAAATTATTTCCGCAGACGTTTCCTCAATATGGAAAACCTTAATTATCTGCGAAAGATTCATCGTCCGGATTTTATCATAGAAAGTTATGAAATCCGCGGCTTCCATTCTCTCGACTTGAAAAGCATCGCTGTCTCTACCCAACATTTTTAGTATCAGTTCGGTTTCAGTGCCCGATAAAACAAAATATCGAACATCTTCTTCTTCAAGTTCTTTTCGCACAGGGCCTATTGTGCTGGATATATATTCAGTCAACGCCCTGCTGAAATAACGGGATGATTTTTGTGTTCTGTCAAAATCCTCCTTGATCCGGATAATGCCTATATGCAGATTTTGTTGATACTTTATTTGTCCGTCACGCACATAAGTAATACCAAGACCACCGGATGAGATATCCACCAAAAGAACCCCACAACCTTCTCCGATACCCTCTTTATTCAAGCTGCGTTGTATCGCCGCATATTTAGTGTAAATTTCACGCGGCATGTCAACAACGTCAACCTTCAGGCCAGTTTTCGTGTAAATCTGGTCAAGAAAATAAATCTGATTCTGAGCCTCTCTTACAGCAGTCGTGGCCTGAATCGTATATTCTTCTGTACCATATTCCTCCATAAGCCTTTTATAGCCTTTTAGCAGTTCGCAAATTTCACTGACCATGCCGAAAGGAATGCGTTTGTTTTTAAAAGTTTCTTCACCGAGTTTCACTCTATGCGAAGCCTGTTCCAATATTTTTATTTTTTCAAGGTCACGGTATTCTACAATTTGCAGGCTCACCATTTCCGAGCCTATATGAATTGTCGCCAAAGTTTTGAATTTATTTCTTCTCACAGCCAGATACCTCCTGTTTGTCTTTAAATTCGACAAGCATCTTAGAAATCCTTGCTATTTCTTTATGTTAAATTTGTTTGAACTTTTAAAACAATTTCGTAAAACACGCAGGATTTTTTGCAAAAATGAATAACTATATACAGTATCTGCTTATAAAGATAAAATTCTCGAAATGAGTGTGGTTCTATGCAAAGAATAGCAATAATAGACGTAGGCTCTAACTCGGCCCGTTTGGTCATTACCCAGATTTACAAAAACGGTGCTTATAACATGGTCTACAACCAAAAAGAAGCTTTGCGTCTCAGCCAAAAAGTCGATCTGCACGGTATGCTGACAGAAGAAGCATTCTCTGCTACCCTAGAATGCATGCACAGCTTTGCTGCCATGTGCCATATTTTTAACGTTGATAAAATAGTTGCCGTTGCAACGGCTGCCATGCGTAATGCCAAAAACGGGAAGGAACTGACGGCGCTGGTCGAAAAAGAAACTGATATTCACCTGCACATACTTGGTGGAAAAGCCGAAGCCTATGCCAGTTACTTAGGTGTAATCAACACTATCAACATCAAAGACGGCATCATCTTCGACTTAGGTGGCGGAAGCACAGAACTGGTCCTTGTTCATGACCGCAAAATCGTTGATTCTGTCAGTTTACCACTTGGCTGCGTCAACCTTACCACCATGTTCAACACTAGAGACCGCATGCCCTCTACTGCTTTCAGCGATATCAGCTACCTGATTATGAGCCGGCTCGAAAAATATCCATGGCTCAAAGATTCTTCGCTGCCGCTCATCGGTGTCGGCGGTACAGCTCGTACCGTTGCCAAAATGGAACAAAAAAAGAGTAAATATCCCGCTGCAAAAATCCACAACTTTCAGATTACTTCACAGGCTTTCAGATCTACGTTCAAATCTTTGCGGGAAACTTCTCTGGAACAACGCCGCAAAATATCCGGCCTCGGTTCTGACCGCGCCGACCTCATTTTGGCTGGTGCCAGTGTAATTCAGTGCCTTCTGGAAGTAACCGGCAGCAAAAAGATCATCGTTTCCGGCTGCGGCATTCGCGAAGGACTTTTTCTTGACTACTATGCCAAAAAAGAAAAAATGCCCGTTGTTGCCGAAAACATTCTTGATAAAAGTACCCGCAACATACTTCTGCTTTATTCAACCGATATCAAACACAGCGAACACATAACGGCACTCGCGCTCACCATGTTCGACGCGTGGAAACCCATTCACGGTCTCAGCAGTTCGTGGCGACGGCTTTTGAAAACAGCTGCCATGCTCCACGATATCGGCATCACCATCAACTATTACAGCCACGCACGCCATAGTTCCTATATGATTGAAAACGCCCGCCTTTTTGGTCTGACGCATAAGGAACAGGTAATCGCAGCCGTCATTGCCGGCTGGCACAACGGTGTATCACGGAATTACTTACGTAATAAAGCATATAAATATTTCCTTACAGATGAAGATCTAAGCAAAATTTCTAAGATGGCGCTTTTACTGGCACTTGCTGAAAGCATGGACTACTCGCAAACCATGCAGATAAGCGAAATTATTCCTGAAATTAAAAACAAAAAAACCGCTTTGCTTCATTTGAAGTCAAACTGTCTGCCCAGCATAGAACTTCACCAGCTCAAGCAGCATCTCCCTTGGTTCAGCAAAGTTTTCAATATGGAACTGCAAATCGAGCCTATACAAAGTTGTGCCTCACCTTGCGTTCCATCCAAATAACAAATAACCCGTTAAACATTTCAGATTAAGAAAATGTTTAACGGGTTATTTTTCTACGCTGCCACGCTTAATTATCTTCTCTCCAAACCTGTTTTTCAAAGAATCAAGCACCTCGCTTCTTTTACGCAGGGCCGCATTCTCTTCCGCCCCAAGCAAAGGTGCTGTTCCGGCAGGAACAAGCTTGGATAGCGATACGCCCAAAAGTCTGACCGGCTCTGTCCAGGCAACCTGCACTGCAAGTCTATTCACGATAGTAAAAATTTCTTCGTCAAAATTTACAGGAATTTCTACCGTAGAACTGCGCGTAATCGTTCTGAAAGAAGAAAATTTAACTTTCAAAGTAATAGTATGTCCTGCTACACCATTGTTGCGCAACCGCCAGCCAACCTGCTCGCACAAATCCAATAGTTCTGTGTGTCGTTCTCCTGCTGTCGTCAAATCAGCAGGAAAAGTTGTTTCTTTGCCAATTGATTTTGTTTCCTGCAAACACTCTACGGGCCTGTTATCTTTGCCCTGCGCCAGCAAATGAACTGTTTCGGCATTACTGCCAAGAACTTTTTTCAAAAATTTGGGATCACTCTCCGCCAGCTGGCCTATAGTTAGAATTCCTAATTGCAAAAGCCCTTTTTCCGTCTTTTCCCCAATCCCGAAAATTTTTCGTACCGGCAGCGGAGCGATAATATCTCTTGCTTGTTCTTCACTAATGATTACCAGACCATCGGGTTTCTCCAGATCGGAAGCCAGCTTAGCAAGAAATTTGTTGGGTGCAACCCCAACCGAAGCAGTAAGACCGGTTTTTTCTTTTATCCTGGCCTTAACAGCCATGCCTGCCTTTGCAATGTCTTCAGAAACACCTGTAATACCAGTCAGGTCGAGAAATGCTTCATCAATGGAGAGCGGTTCTATACAAGGCGAAAACTCACGAAAAACAGACATTATGCTCCCGGATATTTCGGCGTACCTGGACATCCTGCCTGAAACAAAAATAGCCTGTGGGCAGCGCCGACGGGCTTCCACCATTGACATAGCGGAACGCACTCCGAATTTACGAGCCTCATAGGAACAAGTCGATACAACCCCCCTCTCCGATTGACCCCCAACAATTACCGGCTTACCACGGTACTCTGGGTGATCAAGCTGTTCGACCGAGGCAAAAAATGCATCCATATCAACATGCATAATCCAACGTTTCATACTGCTCCTATTGCTCCCTTGCTTCTCTTTTAGTAAATAGTTTTATTAGCGCTCTGATAGCGCTTAAAAGTTGCAATAGCTTCTTCACGGCCAAGCTGTTCTAATTCTAAAACTTGCACGTTTTTACATTTGCCTTCTATGAAATCATAAATATAATCATCCCTGAACCCTATGACACCAGCGTCTTCAGCTGAATTAGCATAATATACCTTTTTGATATTTGCCCAGATGATAGCGCCCAGACACATAGGACAAGGATAAGACGACGCATATATTTTGCAGCCGGTCAAATCGTAAGTACCAAGATTTCGGCAGGCTTCACGAATTGCTTCTATTTCCGCATGACAAGTCGGGTCATTATTCTTCAATACCCTATTGTGCCCCCTACCGACAATCTTGTCTTCTTTTACCACTATTGCACCAAAAGGACCCCCTTCATCAGTCAGAAGATTGCTTTCAGCTTCCTTAATTGCTGCTCTCATAAAGTCTATCGACATTTCCTAACCTCCTGACTTATCCGCAAATCCGCCGCTTAAAAGTCTAAAGCTTTTTTTATTTCTTCATCCAGGAACGGCATGGCCTGTTTAATAATATTTTCAGGAATACCATAATAGGCTTCTGCCACACTACCTGCCACAGCAGCCAAAGTGGCACTGTCACCGCCAATAGAAACGGCATTACGAACCGCGTCTTCAAAATCCTCAGCTTCAAAAAAAGCGACCAAAGCCGGAGGCACCGTACCAGCGCAAGTCGGATTGAAAGTATAACGCATCCTGATATCTTTCAAAGCGAAATCCAACTTGTAATACTTTTCTTCGATATATCCCTTTATTTCTTCCTTAGGTGTTTTCTGCCGAGCCAGGTAAACAGCTGCCGCAACCGCCTGCGCGCCTTTGATGCCTTCAGCATGACTGTGAGTAACTTCCGCAGTCATTTTAGCAAATTCTTCCGCCTCTGCCAAAGAAGCTGCCAGCCACCCGGCAGGTGAAACACGCATAGCCGAACCAGCTCCAGCACTGCCATAAGGTTGTTGTTCATCCGCGAACAACCACGCCATAAAACTCCTGCCATAATTAATATCGGGATAGAGCCAGCCATAGTTCAGAAGTTCTTCCTTAAGTTCTTCCTGCAAATCACATTTTTTCGCGGTTTCCACATACTTACGCAAAGCCTTTGCCACCGCACATGTGAGCACTGTCGCACCAGAAAAACGACATCTTACATCAAAAAGCTCAAACTTTTTCGTTTTTATATTGTTCCAGGCATGAATAGACCCTACAATATCTCCAATAGTTGCACCCAACAATGTAATCACCCCTGTAAATGATTTTCTCGAACTATTTATTCGCCGTAACAGCCGCTGTTTCCTTTTAGCGAATCATTAAATAATAAATGGATGGTGCCAAAATCAAAAGACCCATGAGATTATAATACAGAAACATCATAAGATAATTGCGGGTCTGCGACGGATTGAACTCAACATAGAGTTTATAAGAAATAACGCTGGCCATAGAAGCAACAAGTGTTCCAAGTCCTCCTACATCAACCCCCAGGAGCAAAGCTTCAGATTGTCTCGTCAGGCCCGAGAGCAGCATGGCCGCAGGGACATTACTGATAAATTGACTGGCAATGATTCCCAGCCAATAAACTCCATCAGCATTGTGAAGCCATTCTTTCTGCAATTGATTTATGAAATCAAGATTCGATATATTGCCTATGAAAATAAAAAAGCCGCAGAAAGTACTCAGCAAAGCATAATCAATCCGCAAAAACAGGCTCCTGTCGCTACTTACAACGGCAAGAAAGGTCACCGCTAAAGCCAGCCTGTAATCCAAAAAGCGAAAGACAGCAAGTAAACAAATTATAAAGATAGCCAAATAAAGCAACAATTCATTTCGTGAGCCAAGCACTGGCAAAGAAAGTTTAACTCTTATTTTTTGCTCCCGTTCACCGTAGATAAGCATAAAAAGCCAGCACGCGGATATCAAGGCTAATGGTGCCATTGTTGAAAAAAAATCAATGGGCAGCATCTTATAATATGCATACAAAAATAAATTCTGAGGATTCCCCATAGGTGTCAAAACACTGCCAAGATTAGCTGCAAGCGTCTGTATTATGACTATTTTTGCCATATCATGCTGCAGCTGTTTACCGATAATCAGTGCCAGAGGCACAAAGGTAAGAAGCGCAACATCATTAGTTACAAACATTGCACTGAAGAAAGCAATACATGTCAACGCAAATGTAATATTACGCAAAGAACCGCAGAAGATAAGAATATACACAGCAAGATAATCAAGCACCCTTAGTTTTTGTAATCCCGCCACTACGAGCATCAAACAAAAAAGAATGCTTAACACATGAAAATCAATATAAGAAATTTTTGGTGCCGATAAGAAAGAAGTCGCTGCTGCCAATAGCCAGGAAAATGTCATAACCGTTTCCCTCCTGACAATCTCACGCGCTTCCCGCCAAGTTTTGTTTAACAAATGAATTACCTTCCGTCTTTGTTATGCATATGACATCCTAAATTGCAAAAGCAATTTATTGATTTACCTCCAAAGGTCGTTCTACAAACTCTTCTTTTTCCTTAACCAGTTCAACTTCTCTGCTCAGAGCTTCTGTCAGCCAATCTTCTGCCTCTGTTTTCATGCTGCTCGGCATTCTCAAAATAATTTTCGCAGCAACATCGTACTCAACATCAACTACAGCAAATAAAGTCTGTTGATAGAGAATATTAAGTGTCTTGCCGGCTGAATTGATATCCTGCGTGAAACTATAATACCCAAAAAGAACCTTTTCGGCTATGCCTGCGCCTTCTATTGCACTTGCCACACTGTT
>JBOFWD010000103.1:0-5180 GCA_051653445.1 Acidaminococcaceae bacterium
TAGAAACTGTAGGTTTATCTTTTTGTGTTATAAGTTGAACGCACTGCTCAGCAAAGTCTTCTCTCTGATCGTATTGTCCGGGAAGCAATTCAACAACAAAAGCTTTAGAACCGTTTTCTAAAACAAGCTCTTCCTCAAACAACATGTCTACCGGTGGTTCAGAAAAAACCTGATGGCTTGCATCTTCAAATTCCTTATCTGTAAGACCAAGGACATCATAACGATTGAGAATACGTAAACCATTAATATTGGCAAGACCAAGATTTTGTTTTAAATCCGCAAGCAGTTCCTGCGCTTCTACCGCAAACTCTGGCCTCTTTTCTACAAATATCCTCTTAATATTGTTGCTCATATTCATCCTCCAAACTAATAATACTCATTAATATAATTATTGCACTTTGGCAAAATATCTGACATCAAATGTCCTGCATCGCTAGAATGAACTGCAACAATACCTTCTGCAACCAATTCTGAAAGACTAAACTGTCCAAAATAAAGCTGCGTAAATGCGCTTATATCCATTTCTATATCAGGTAAGTTAAATGTATCCTCTATCTTTATAAAATTATCCCTAATATCAATCTGCAATAAAAGATTATTAGATTTGACCAGATTATCTGTAAGTAGAATAGTAAAACTTCCTTCACCATGCTCGGTACCTATTGGCAACAATTCAAAGGCCCTTCTTGCATCAATTATCCTAGCCATCATAAAAGGAAATATGCTGCCGCTATGGTTTTGGTCAGGAAAATTTAAAAAAGTCAGGTCATCAGATTCTGCCAACCATTCAAGTTTATCACATTGTGCTCTATGTTGTCTTGCATATCTTAAAAAACAATTTTTTATTTCAGCATCAACATAAGTAATTTCAACAATTTTAAATACCCTGTTTAATCTTTGGTAAAGCATATAGCCCACCGGCGTATTACCCCTATAGGCAATAACCGTTTCGCCATTTTCATGTCAAAAAACATCAAAAAAATTTGACCATTCACGCTCGGTTCTTCTAACATATCCATTGTATTTTTGCATAAAATTTTCGTATAACTCGTCAAACTCAGTAAAATTATTAATACTCTCAAATCTTATCAAGTCAGCACTATCATCAACCTCACCAAATGATAGCGAACTCAATGGCAAATTATATCGATGTTTGAAATAAACAAAAGCGAATTGATACGGCAAATAAACCCCAGCATGTTCAGGCATCAAAATTACAAAAAACTTACCCTGAGCTTTTAAAATAGCAAAAGTCATTTCAAATAAATCTTTTGTAGAACGCTTTCCACGTGCAGCTGGATCTGTTGCCACTCCAACAAGATATGATGTCGCTACATCCATTCCTCGCAAATTCAATGTATACGGGTTACAATGAACCATTGTCGACAGCATTCCTTGTTTATTAAACCCGCCAATAACAATATTCTGTTTCAAACAGTATTTTTCAAAATACCATCTGAAAAAAAATGAATCTTTTTTTTCAAAGCAATAATCCCATAAAGATTCAATTTTTTTTATGTTTTTTTCATTAATTAAATGAAATTCCATATTATTCTCCATTAGCCACTAATAACTGCCGAATATTTTTTTATCATAAATTCCGGATGATATGATTCTTTAGCTTTGCGCAAACCATCCAGTCCCATATCTTCTTCGCGGTTAACATAGACCACATCATCCCAGATTTTTGCGCAAAAATCTTGATTGATAACAGTATAAAGACCCCTTATTTCAGGATTTGCTTTTTCAAAATGAATTACTGCCATATCTTTATTATATTTTTCACCAATAGAAAACGCCTGTACCTCTCCGTCAATACGTATCAATGCTCCTCTTATATTTAAAGCATCGAAATTATTTAATGCTTCTTCCAAAGCACAAAGTTCACATCTCAATCCATCTGCGTTTTGCTCCTTCATTTCGCACCATAAATTAGCAAAATCGATACATTCAGCAACATCATCTTTTGAAATCACTGAAAAAGTGTAATCTGGATTGCTTTTTCTAAAAGCATTGGCATGATTTTTTTTAGCATGGTATTTGCGACCTGCTAAATTTGCTAATTTTTCTCTGAGATAAATATAATCCCAATTATCTCTGTCTTCAACAAATCCTGTATCTGCAGGCAGGCAACTTTTTAAAAGCGCTATCGTTTCTTCATAAATACCACGCATTTCAAATGTTTTGCCACCAAATGTCTCTTTCAATTCCTGTATGACAGCCGGCATGTTATCATCTGAGCCACCAAAAGGTTGCAATACGAATGTTATATCATCACGAGTTACTTTGATGATAAGAAAATCATGAGAAATCGTCCAGCATATTTTGTAACATCTCCGCCAAACAAATAAATTGGTAAAAGTACATTCAGACCCCCGATAATATTTGGCAGCAAAATATTTATCAATAACATCCTTATCGCCTAATTCAATTTCTTTAAATTTTAAAATTTGAAATCACTCCCTAAGATCAGCCTTACGTCTACCATTATAACAAAAATTGCAAACAAAAGACATATAACGCAAAAAAACCAGCTACAGATGTAGCTGGTTCAAAAAACATATTATTGTTCTTTTAATTTGTTAAAGCAATCGCGGCAATATACCGGTCTGTCCATAGATGGACGGAAAGGAACTTCTGTTTGGCAACCGCATTCTGCACAAGTCGCAGAGTACATTTGACGTGGTGCGCGTTCACCACTGCCCATGCGTTGTTTACGTGCCTGACGGCAAGTAGGGCAACGACCAGGTTCATTTGTGAATCCTTTTTCTTCATAGAATTCTTGTTCAGATGCTGAGAAAACGAATTCGGCGCCACACTCGCGGCAAGTTAAAGATTTGTCTTCCTTCATTACTATCACTCCTTCTTATCCATACCCCATGCGGACTCATAGATCAGTTCCTAAGCTCCCCCAAGAAGTTGGGAAGAAGTGTGGAATCCTATCGAACCTGGTGAGATATCAACTATACATAGTATATATTATTGGTAGATAAAAGTCAACACTGAATGCACACTATTTTTATATCTAAAATTATTTATCAAAAAATGCATGGAAATGTTTTTATTTTAGAAAATTCGTATCATTAATATTTTTTATCCATGTGCGATTTTCCAACTGCAATATGCAGCTAATCCCTGCATTATCAATGCTTATCTTCCACATTTCATTTAAATCAAGATTCATTACAGCGCATAATATTGTTCGAACCGTACCACCATGAGAAACAATAAATATATCACTTTCATCGTCGTATTTTTCAACTACTTCCTTAAAAGCTTCCCACGCGCGGCTTTGCACTTCGCGAAAATTCTCGCCTCCGCTTATTCTGACTTCAGCAGGTTTTTTAAAAAATGTTTCAATATCTTTGGGCCATTTTGTTTTTATTTCGTCATAGGTTAAACCTTCCCATTCTCCAAAACTAATCTCTTTTAATGCCGGAATTCTCACAATCTCAGAATCATGAGCATCTGCCGTTGGCTTAGCTGTTTCAACCGTACGAACCAAGTCACTTGTGTATATTTTTTGCAAATTATGATTTGCAAAAAAATTAACTATTTTTTTTGCTTGTACGCAACCACGAGCATTTAAATGGTTATCAATATGACCTTGAAAAGTATATGTGCTGTTAGCCTCTGTTTCTCCATGTCTTGCTAAAAAAATTCTCTTCATCTCGCCAAACTCCAACTAATTATTTTTTTAATGTTACCCGCCAAAAATACTCCCTGCGTTGATCTAATATCTAAGTTATGCATTACCGCTTTGCCAACAACCATATCCAAAGGGTGTATGTTTGAAGTTAATTTCAAAATACCAATCTTCTACTACTCACCTAATCTCAAAGCTATTGCAAGCAAAAGAAATATGACATTACCGGTCTCTGTCAAAGCACCATAGGTGTCACCCGTAAGACCGCCCAACAATTTAACAAAATAATTCGCGAGCATAAGTAATAGAAGCAAACAAATACCGGCAATAATTAAACCAGAAAAACCACTGCAAAAGAAAATAATCACTGCGCCTAAAAAAAGTGCAATATATGTGTAATATGGTTTCGCATACATTCTAAAAAGATTGCCTATGCCCTCTTTACGTGCATAAGGAAAATTCACTATAAATAGGACCATAAAAGTTCTCGTTGCAACAGACATAGCGATAAGAACATATGTCAGTTCCTCAGGAGGTATTTCGAGGTATGCAGAAACTTTTAACATTATCAATACTATAACAGCTAATACGGCATTAGCTCCAACACAACTATCTTTCATTATTTCTAACATTCGTTCTTTGTCGCGTGCTGAAAATACACCGTCAGCTGTATCCATAAAACCGTCATACATCAGACCGCCTGTTATAATAATTTCAGCGAGTATCAAAAGCGAAGCTCGCAAAAAATCCGAAACATTCGCATATACCAGCAACATATTTACTGAGGCTAAAAAAGCGCCAATAATGAGACCTACGAGGGGGAAATATGGTACGCTTCTTGAAAAATCCTCCTTCGTCCATCTCTCACGCCGCGTAAATCTTATTCTTGTCAGAAATTCCAGGCAAGTTACAAAATCTCTCATCAAAAGTTCCCACATTTCATATATTATTGTTTATTCTTCCAAATTTGAACCATCCGCAAAATTAAATGCTAATTTCTTAATATCTACTGCTTGTCCTGCAATAACATAGAATACAGAATCTGCTTCACAACCAACTTGTTGATTTAACCATCCGGCAATATCTCTGTATTCACGGGCCATTTGATTATCAGGCACTATTCCTCCGCCTACATCATTAGAAACAAAAACCACTGTTTTATTTGTCCTTCGTGCAGCTGCAAGCAAATTGTCTGTTTCATCTTTTACATAAGCGCATTTTGCCGCAAAGGATTGAGGAGCATCTTTGCCATACATCAAATTAGACAAATATAAAGTAAGACAATCAAATAAAACGCAATCAGCTGCTTCGCCTGCTTCGCTAAGCTTTGCAGCAGCATTATAAGGTGCTTCGAAATTGAGCCATCTGTTGTTTTCACGACGCAATCTATGTCGCCTAACTCTATCAGCCATTTCCTCGTCAAGTATTTCTGCCGTAGCAATATAAGCGCATTTAGCACCATAATTTAAAACAAATTTTTCGGCGAAACTGCTTTTCCCACTACGCGCGCCGCCAAGAACCAAAACTAATTTTC
>JBOFWD010000104.1:0-1589 GCA_051653445.1 Acidaminococcaceae bacterium
CGGAATATCGGGCGGTGGCCATGTTAGACGGGCGACCGCTTGTTTCCTATATTATTGACGCCCTTCTTGCCTGTGATGCCATTGAAAAGATAACTATTTCAGGTACGCAAAAGGAACTTGCAGGGATTGACCTGCCGGCTAATGTTCAGCTTGTTGAGGCAGGCGGTACTATGCTTGATAATACCTTGGCTGCCATCAGGTCTACCGGTGCTGTCAAACCTGTTTTATTTGTCACCGATGATGTTCCGTTATTGACGAAGAAAGCAGTTAATGATTTTTTGCAAAAAGTTAAAGATCAGAATGCAGATGTTTTTTATCCTATTATTCCGAAAAGTGCCTGCTTGCGTGATTTCCCCGAAGGCAAGCGGACTTACGTCACTTTCAGGGATGGTAGTTTTACCGGCGGCAATATTTTGCTGGTTAATCCTCGGATAGTGGCAAGCTGCAAAGAAGTTGCGGAACAGGTTTTTGCCAAAAGAAAATATCCCTGGAAATTGTGCAGCTGGCTGGGGTGGTCTTTTGTTTTACGGTTTTTGCTGCATAGGTTGAAGGTTCAGGATGTGGAAGCACGGGCTTCGCAATTATTGGGAGTTCGCGGTAAGGCAGTCATTACCGAATTTGCCGAAATAGGCATGGATGTAGATAAAGAAGAAGACTGGCATTTGATAGAGGCAAGCATGCGTACGCAAGCAGGCTGTCATAAATAAAAGAGGTGTGTTGTAGTATGGGCAAAGTTAAACGAATAGAACGTGTGGCGGCCCTGACTAAAGAGTTAGTAGATCATCCCTATGAGCTGTATTCTTTTACTGATTTTTGCGAAAGGTTTGACGTAGCCAAGTCAACTTTGAGTGAAGATGTGCAGGCAATCCGTAATGGCTTGGTCGCCTATGACCTTGGGACGATTGAAACTTTGGCAGGTGCTGCTGGTGGTGTTCGCTTTATTCCTTATCATTCCAGGGCTTCTGATTCTGAATTTCTGAAGGCACTGGCTGAGAGGATGGCCGAACCGGAAAGAATTCTGCCAGGCGGTATGATTTATATGAACGATTTGCTGCTTTCACCAAAAATTTTGATGCGTCTTGGTGAAATAATGATGAATCGTAATAAGGGTCTGGCACCGGAATATATTATGACGGTTGAAACCAAAGGTATACCGCTTGCACTTTTTGTTGCCAGAGCCTACAACGTGCCTCTTGTTATGGCAAGAAGAGAAAGCAGGATAACCGAAGGTTCAGCTGTCAGCATTAATTATGTCAGCGGTTCTACGAAACGAATCCAGACGATGTCTTTGCCTAAAAGAGCTCTGCCGGCTGAGGCCAGGGTTCTTATCATAGATGATTTTATGAAAGCGGGAGGTACCGCTAAAGGGTTGCAGGAGCTTGCTCTTGAAGTTGGTGCGGAAGTTGTGGGAACAGGCTTTTTGATTGCAACCAGGGAACCGGAAAATAAGATGGTTGATGATTATTTTTCACTCTTTGTATTAAACGGGATTGATGATAAAACCAGAACCACAGACATAAAAGCCAACTACTAAGCTGGGAGTGAAAGAAATAATGGAAAAAGATTCAGTAACACTAAAAGACGTTGAG
>JBOFWD010000105.1:0-3384 GCA_051653445.1 Acidaminococcaceae bacterium
CAGCACATTATGTTTATAATATGGGAGACTGTTTTAAAAAGACAGTAATACAACCATTTGTTGATGCTTATCTGTCCGGTGATACACCAAATCCTTGTGTCAGTTGCAATAAGTATGTGAAGTTTCCCAAGCTTCTTGAAAGGGCGCTTTTGCTGGGTATTGATTATTTGGCTACAGGACATTATGCAAAGGTATTGTATAATCAAGAACGAGGACGCTGGCTGCTTGCTCGTGCAGATGATGCAAGCAAAGACCAGACATATATGCTTTATGCTTTGACTCAGCATGAACTCAGTCATCTGTTGCTGCCACTCGGAAATTTCAGGAAAAACGAGGTGAGGGCAAAGGCTGATGAAGCTGGTCTTCTGAATGCTTCTAAACCGGACAGTCAGGATATTTGTTTTGTGCCTGATGGCAACTATGCTGATTTTATAGAAAGCTACAGCGGTAAAAAGCAGGAGCCTGGTAACTTTGTTCTGCAAAACGGCGAAGTAATAGGCCGTCACAAGGGGATGATTCATTATACTTTAGGGCAGCGCAAAGGTTTGGGAATAGCCTATAAAGAGCCTCTTTATGTGTTGGCAAAAGATGCACTTTCTAATACGGTCGTGCTGGGTCCCGAAAAAGATTTGTACAAGAAGACATTTTTGGTTGCAGATTGTAATTTTATTTCTATAGAAAAACTTACGGTTCCTATAAATATTACATGTAAGGTGCGGTATCGCATGCAAGACGAGCCGGCAATAATTGAACCAGCTGGCAAGAATAAGGTAAAGGTGACGTTTATGAAAGCACAGCGTGCCATTACATCTGGGCAGGCAGCCGTTTTCTATGATGGAAACTTGGTAGTTGGCGGCGGTACGATTTTATAGAGTAAAAGTCTGAAAAACAAAAAAGAGTACAGCCTTAGGCTGTACTCTTTTTGCATTTTATCAGCAAGATGTTTGCTTTTACTTTTTTGGTACGCCTGAGTGGAATCGAACCACCGCACGCGGCTCCGGAGGCCACTGCTCTATCCACTGAGCTACAGGCGTATGCATAGATTGTTGCGGGTGTAATTATAGCATAAACCGCCTTCATTAGCAATTTTTTCTTGTTTTCAGCAGGCACCGGCGATTTTTATATCGGCCGAAGAAGCAGATAATTCTAGTGTGCAGGCTTTGGTTATCTGTTATAATTAAATAGCAGATATTATATTGTAATGGAGGGAGTTTTCATGAACAGCATGTTAAAACATCACTATGAACTTACAGGTAAAAAAGTCGTAGAGGCTCTCAACAAGAACCGTTTTAAGGCAGAATATGCAGACACGAAAGCAGAAGCTGTGGAGGCAATACTTAAACTTATTAATCCCCAGGATACTGTAGGTATGGGCGGCTCGATCACACTGGAAGAGCTATCGATCGGCAAGCTTCTGCAGGAACTTGGCAATACAATATTTAACCATCAGGGCTTGCCGCCGGCAGAGGCCTATGTTGTGCGCCGTAAACAGCTGACATCGGACGTGTTTATTGCCAGCTCCAATGCGGTTACTCTTGACGGTGAAATCGTTAATATGGATGGCAGCGGCAATAGAGTTGCTGCGATGACATTTGGACCCAAAAAGGTCATTGTTATTATGGGCGCAAACAAAATTGTGAAAGATGAAACTGATGCAAGACGCCGCATTCAAATGATGGCGGCACCGATGAATGCTGACAGACTGAGCAGAAAAACACCCTGTGTTATTACAGGAGTGTGTGCAAACTGCAACAGCTCGGAACGTATTTGCTCCGTGACATCAATTATGCATAAGGCTCCGTTGGGTTCTGACTTTCACGTAATTGTTGTGGGCGAGGCTTTGGGTTACTGAGAATGAGGTGCAAGCAGTGAAAATAGTTTTTATTGATGGTATGGGAGGCGGCATGGCGGCACAGCTAATCAGCCATTTGCCAAAAAAAATATTTGATCAGGCAGAGGTTATTGGCTTGGGGACCAATTCTTTGGCCACGGCCGCTATGCTGAAAGCCGGCGTAAAAAGAGGCGCAACTGGTGAGAATGCCATTTGTTTTTCAGTTGGTGACGCTGACCTTATAGTTGGTCCTATTGGTATAATTATTCCGAATACAATGATGGGAGAGATAAGCCCTAAGATTGCGGAAGCTGTGGCATCTGCACGATGCAAAAAAATCCTGTTGCCCGTAAATCAGAATCATGTAGAGATTATCGGATTGGCAAACAGTTCTATGGCATTGTTGATTAAAGAGGCTACAGAGCGTATTACCCAATTATATGAAGAGCATTCAATGTAAAAACATATTATTCTGGGTTCGTTTGGAGGTAAAGCGTTGATGGTGAGAATGGTCGGCACAGTAATAAGAGGCATTCGTACTCCTATGATTAAAGAAGGCGACAATATAATTGACATTACTGTCGATGCGGTTCTGACTGCTGCATCTGCTGAGGGCTTCACTCTTAAAGACAGAGACGTTGTAGGAATAAAGGAATCAATTGTGGCGAGAGCACAGGGCAATTACGCGAATACCAAAGATATAAGCAGTGATATCGCAAAAAAATTCACCGGTGATTTCGCGGTAGTTTTTCCTGTGCTCAGCCGTAATCGCTTTGCCCTTTTGCTTAAAGGCATTGCAGCTTGCGGCAAAAAGGTTTATGTGATTCTCAATTATCCGGCCGATGAACTTGGAAATCATCTCATGGATGTCAACAAAATGGACGATTTTGGTTTGAATCCTTATAGTGATGTTCTGACGGAAGAACAATATAGATCAATGTTTGGCAAAGAGGTTTTGCACCAATTTACGGGCATAGATTACGTAAATTATTACAGAGAACTGGTTGGTGATAATATTGAGTTTGTTTTTTCCAATGATCCTAAAACCGCACTGAGATATTCTGAAGATATACTTGTTGCCGGTGTTCATGAAAGAACGCGCGTCAAAAGAACATTGCTGAAGGCTGGCGCAAAAAAAGTTTTTTGCCTGGATGAAATTCTGGCAGAATCAATAAATGGAAGCGGTTACAACGAAATTTATGGTCTGCTTGGTTCCAATATGGCTGGTAAGGACGTTGTTAAGCTCTTCCCCAGGGATTGCCAGAAGGTTGTAGATGCAATTCAGAACAAAATTAAAAAGCTGACGGGCAAAAATGTCGAGGTTATGATTTTTGGCGACGGCGGCTTCAAAGATCCGGCAGGTAAGATCTGGGAATTGGCAGACCCGGTAATTTCACCGGGATTTACGTCTGGCCTTAAAGGCGTTACAAGTGAGATTAAAATTAAATATATTGTCGATAATGAGCTGAATCATTTGTCAAGAGAAGAAACAGCTGCAGCAGTTAGAGAAAAAATTAACGGCAAAGCAAAGGATATGGCTGGTAGGGAAGAGT
>JBOFWD010000106.1:0-8555 GCA_051653445.1 Acidaminococcaceae bacterium
TGCCTGCACACACCATGACAAAAAAAAGCGTTTTGGCAAAACCGACTCTTTGCCCTGTCTTACCCCAAAAAGGCGCCGCGATAATGCCGGCTATGCCAGCCAGAGAGAAAACAACGCCTGACGCCTTAACCGCACCTTCCATGCTGCCCATCAAGTCCTTGACATAGATGGTCAAAAGCGGTTGGATAATTAAAAGACAGGACTGTACCAAGAAAAAAAGACCCATAATATATAAAAGCTTTTTATTATTTACAGCAAGGCGCAAATCTTCCAGCACGCTTCTTTGCGCTCTTTCTTTTGCTGCAGCATCAACAATATCCTGTACATAATAAATTACACCGCAGGTTGCCAAAGCTAAAGCTCCTGAAGCAACATAAAAAGAAAAGCGCATCCCAAACCACTCACTGACATAGCCACCGATTAAAGGCCCTATTACGCCGCCACTCGCCACTGCAGACTGCATCCATCCCATACCCCAGCCAAGCTTCTCCTGCGGTAGTGTAGAAGAACATAATGCCATAGAAGCAGGAACAAAACCGCTGATAAAACCTGTCAATGCCCTGATTGCCAATAACTGGTATGGTGTTTGGGCTAAAGAAGAAAGGTAATAACAGATAGCCAAGCCAAAACCAGCCCGTATTGCCATTTTCTTTTGTCCAACTCTATCCGCCTTAGCTCCCCAATAAGGAGCCATAATTGCAGAACCCAAAAAAGTTACAGAAAAAATTATACCGGCCCAAAGGTTTACCGATGCAGAGCTTACACCTAGTTCCTGCAGCAGGTATAAAGGGAGAAAAGGAACTACCATGGTATAGCTCGCGCAAGTCAGGAATACTCCTATCCATAAAACAACCAGGTTCCTGCGCCAGTTTACTTTTTCCTCACCATTTACGATTTTCTCCGAACTTTTAAAGACCATTTTTTCATCTCCGTCAAACTGATTTTTACAATTATACCACTTCTTGATTATTCTTTTCAAAGTTGCAGGCACAAGAATTCCACCGTCTATTCAACTATTTGGAAAATTGCCGATAAAATATCAGGGAAGATGATATAAAAAGGAGCGCCCCCAAAACTATCAGCCCCAAAATGCTGGGCCAGACATAATACAACGAATTCCCTTTTAACAATACATCAAAAGTAAAATCCACAAAATAATGCATCGGTATGAGCATTCCTGTCCATCGCATCCAAGGTTGCATTGCCTCCATCGGCGTAAAAGTCCCGGACAAAAAAATCATTGGCATGAGAATAAGCATCATCATCATAATGGCCTGAGGCAAATTTTTTGCCAGCAGGGCAATTTGTATGCCCAAACTTGACATAACAAAAATATAAAGCACCAGAACAAGATAGAATAAAAATATATTCCCTGCTATCGGCAAACCATAGAACCCCTTCATGACCCCAACCAGGCCAACTACAGAAAGAGGTACAATAAGAAAGATGTTGGGAATTATTTTCGACAGAAAAATCTCAAAAGAACGTGCTGGTGTTACCATCAACTGTTCTATGGTTCCATATTCTTTTTCCCTCACGACGGCTGCTGCCGTCAGTAAAAGAGACACCATCGTGATTTTGCTGATAAAATCAACCAATCCGGAAAACCAGGCATTCGTCCTGTTCGGATTATACTCAACCCTGGTATCACTGTTTATATAAGGAATACTCTGTTTGGCAATCGCACCAAACCCCCTTTGCTCAATCAAATCCAACGTATAATTCCCTGAGATCTGCGCCACATACATTACCGCAACGGTTGCAGACAAAGAAATAGTGCCGTCGCTGATAACCTGAAAATTCGCCGGGCTATCAGCACTTATTTTTTTTGCAAAATCAGGAGGTATGATAATCGCCATGCTCGCCTTGCCACTGTCCAAGTAATCAACCACTTCGCTATTAGAATAAACAACATCCAACAGGCGAAAATACGGTTCCTGAAAACGATTCAAGAGTTCTCGACTGCTTGGTGATTGTGACTGATCATACACAACATAAGGATGGTGGCTTATCTCCATGGACATACCATTAGAGGCAATAAAGGGTGAGACTGTAAAAGACCAGACCAAAATAAACAGAAGCATCTTGTCGCGCCACATCTGGATAAATTCTTTTTTGAGCAGAGCCCGCAGCCTATTCCACATTTAACTAACCTTCTTTCGAAAGCAGATAATTGCCAAAAAATACACAACAACTGCGTAAAGCAGCAAAGCCAGCAAATCTGGCCAGATAATTCCAAAAGAAGCCCCTTTCAAATAAATCCCTCTCACGATATACATAAAATAGGTAGAAGGCAAAAAAATGCTGATGAATTGCCCTAACGCCGACTGACTCGTAACCGGGGACAGAAATCCGGAATAAAAGAAAGACGGCAACATGGTAGTAAGAATAGTGATGAACATAGCCGCTAATTGCGAGGAGGCAATTATAGAAATCAACAAACCGTAACCAACCGTACATAACAAGAAAAGCAAGGAACTTACGGTAAGGGCTATAAAGCTGCCGGTAAACCTCACCTCGAAAAACAAAACACTCAAGAGGAAAATCAACAAATAAGCTACAAAAGAAACAACTATATAAGGAACGGCCTTGCCAATTACGATCTCCCACCCTTTGACCGGCGAGCAGTAAAGATTGTAGATCGTGCCGACCTCTTTTTCGCGTACAACAATGAGAGCAGCTAATAAAGAGGGATAAAACATCAGAATTGTCGAAATGAGACCGGGAACAAGAAAGTTCTTACTTTCCAGGGTTGGATTATACCAGGAAATAGCTATTGGCTCGACACTTGGCAGCGAAGCGTTTTGTCCATAAGTACTTTTATATCTGGCAACCAGCACGTTGTTCATCTGCTGATTAATCGCGCCAACATAGCCTGTAATAACTTCGCTGCGGGCAGGAAATGAACCATCAACGGAAACTCTGACCGATACAGGTTTATTCGCCGCAAGCCTTTCAGAAAAATTTTCCGGCACTTCAATGCACAACCTTATCTTACCTTCAGCCATCAATTCTTCCGCCTGACCTTCCCTATCAAGCATGCCAACCAATGTAAAATACTCAGAATTAGTAAAAGAACTGACATATTCACGACTGACGGCAGAACGATCACGATCATAAAAAGCAACAGGTATGTTCTTAACATCTAGTGTCAGACCTTCGCCCATGATAATAATAATCATCATGGGTACGACAAGAGCTAAGCTCAAATAGAGAGGATCACGCAAAAGTTCACGCGCCTCTTTGCCTATGATGGCAATTATTCGTTTAAACATGCTGCACCTCCCCATTTCCGTTACTTATGAGGTCCATGAATGTTTCCTCCATGGATAAATGGCTGATTGTTATCCTGCAATCAATCAAGCCAGCAGCAGCAAGTGCTTCCTGCAACAAGGCTATATGTTTTTCGGGCGCCAGCGACCTGACATGCACATCTTGACCATACATAGAGGCACTTGGAAATATATTTTTTACCAAAGCATAAGTCTTTTTTGGTTCAGGTGTTGTAACTATCAGCAATTGTCCAAAATACTTAGTAGCTCTGTGCTCAAGATTATCCGGACTATCAAGAGCTACCAGTCTGCCCTGATCCATCAAAATCAGACGATCGCAGCGTTCCGCTTCATCCATGTAGTGTGTCGAAACCAAAACGGTTTTACCAAGTTCACGAGCCAGCTGATAAATAATATTCCAAAAATCCCGGCGAGCAACCGGATCAACGCCTGAAGTTGGCTCGTCAAGAAATATTACCGGAGGTTCATGCAAAACGGCACAAATAAGCGACAGCCTTTGTCTTATTCCCAAAGGCAGCTTGCCTGCCGGACGATCGGCTAAGGCCGCCAGCCCTATATTTTCAAGAAGCTGCTCATCATTGACACCACTTACGTTATAAAGCCCTTTGTACAAGTCAATATTTTCCCTTACACTTAAATCACGGTAAAGAGAAAATCGCTGCGACATATAGCCGATGCTGTTCCAAACCATCTGCCGTTCTTCCGAGACATCATAGCCGGCCGTAATAATTTTGCCGGAGCTTGGCGGCAAAAGGCCACACATGCTTTTTATTAATGTTGTTTTCCCTGCGCCATTCGGCCCCAGAAGGCCAAAGACCTCTCCGCTGTAAATATTGCAGCTGATATTATCGACCGCCTTAAAGCTGCCAAACTGAATTGTTACATTTTCACAGCTGACAATGCTCTGTCTGGCAGAAACCGCCTTGCCGACAAATGGCATTGAGGCCGAAAGCTTCTCTTTGCTTGTCAATTGGACAAAAACATCTTCTAAAGATGTTCTTACCTCCTCCATTTCTCCGCAAAGAATATTCTCCTTTTCCAAGTATTCCCTCACATCAAGCTCGCTTGTTAAAAGACGTACTTTTACACGTTGACCAAGAAGCTGCGGATCTTGAACACCCGAATATTTCTGCAAAATAGTCAATGCTTTATATTGAGGCTCGACCGTGAAGCTGATCATTTTACCATCCAACAATGTTTTTAGTTCTGTCGGTGTCCCCTGTCTTACTATTTTTCCTTCATGCATCAAAGCAACACGATGACAACGTGAAGCCTCATCCATATAGGAAGTGCTTAAAACAACAGTTACATGGCGTTCTTCCACCAAATCAACAATAATCTGCCAAAACTCCTGACGCGACCTAGGATCAACACCTGTTGTCGGTTCATCAAGAAAGATAATATCTGGCAAATGCACAAGCGTACAAATTAAAGATAACTTTTGCCGCATACCCCCCGAAAGATTTTTTGCCTGACGGTTCAAAAAAGGTTCTAATCTCGTCATATGCAGCATTTTTTTACTGTTTTCAGCAAAAACATCATCAGGTATTTGGCGTAAGTCTTTAAAAAATCTGATATTTTCTTCCACAGATAAACTATCATAAAGATTAAGCCCAATTCCCTGCGGCATGTAACCTATTATATCTTTTATTTCATCCGACTGTGTTAATGGGTCAAAGCCTGCAACACTTATCGTGCCTTCAGTGGCATCTGCTACGCCCGTCATCATTTGAATGATACTCGTTTTTCCAGCTCCATCCGGTCCTATGAATCCGAATATCTCGCCCGGCCTGATGTCAAACGACAGCTGAGAAACTGCTGTTGCAGCATTCTTACCCTTGTATATTTTAGAAACATTTTTCACTGAAATAACCGACCGTGCGTTTTCACCAGTATTCGCCTTTGTTAATTTAATTTCATCCATGGCAAATCCTCTTTCCAACGCAGAATGACATCCCCAGGCATGCCTGGTTTAAGAAGACCATCGGGGTTTTCTACAGCCACTTCTACAGCAAACACAAGTTTCACTCTTTCTTCCTTTGTTTCCACATTCTTTGGCGTAAACTGAGCCTGGTCGGATATCTTTGTTACTTTGCCGACAAAATATTTATCTCGATAAGCATCGACATATATGCGAGTTTCGCTGCCCAGACGAAGTTTGCCCACTTGCTGTTCAGGTATATAGATTTTCATGTAAAGATTTTGCAAATCAATCATAACAAACAGCGGCGAAACAGCATTAACAACCTGTCCAACCTCAACCGGTCTTGTTATGATTGTGCCATCCACCGGCGACTGCACTTGCAATTCTTTTTGGTTAGCCAGTAATTCAGCAAGTTTGCCGCGATACGATTCAACACTCGCCTGACTTGCTTCAATTTGTTTTTGCTTAATGTCTACTGCAATGGTTGAGGATTGTGCTGCAGCCAAGTTCGCTTTTGCCGCTTCATGGAGCTGTATAGCAGCATTAACGTCCGCCAGGCTGCTGTCATAATCAAGTTTCCTGCCATCAAATTCCCTGGCTGAGATAGCCCCTTCCTCATATAGCTTCAAATAGCGTTGGTAATTACTTTCAGCAATTTGCTTGACCGCTTTGGCTTTTTCCAGCTGTGCCTGCACGCTTTCTACCGAAGCCTTAGCCGACAATATTGTGGAATCAGAATTACTTCTGGTATATTCAAGGTCATATCTGGCCTGTTCGTTTTGTAATTGAGCAGCCTTCAGATTCTCCTGAGCGCTAATAACTTGTGCCTGGATTTGTTCGGAATCCAAAATCGCCAATACCTGACCCTTTTTGACTTTATTCCCTTCATCTGACAACAGTTTAAGCACACGGCCTTGTACCCTGGATGAGACATTTACCTCCCGGCCTTCAATTCTGCCCCCCGCAACTAAAAAGCCTTCCGGAACTTTGTTAGTTTGCTGTCGCCAAAAAAACCAACCAAGACCAACGATTATAATCGCTAGGACTAAAAAAATTGACTGTCTTGTCGTTATCTTTTGCATAATAAATTCACCCCAGACATTCAACTTATTTCTTTGTAAAATAAAAATATATCTCTTTTGCATTTAAATAAAATTAATGCTATCCACTAAAAAACAATTAGCCTTTAGTGGATAGCATTCTCTGCAATTAACTGAAAATCCTCTATTTTTATAAACTTTCTATTATACCCAGACATTCAAAAAAGACAATATTTTCAACTGCCCCCTGTTTGTATATCCTTACGTAAAGCACTGAACTTAGCCTGCTAAAAGTTCTCTGTAACAAAAATATCACAAAAAAGAATTGACAATATTTCTTAATAGTAATATATTACTTAACAATAAAGCTAAACCAAGGACTAAGAATAGTAAATACAGCTATTTGTTTTCAGAGAGCCGCAGAAGCTGTGATTGCGGTAATAAAAGCTGCATTGAATGGACTTATGAGGGTGGGAGGAAAAGCGTATTTGCGCCTAGTAATACTCAACGGAATCTCCTTCCGTTAACAAGGGAGCATATGCCTGAGTATATGAGATAAGTGGGTGCATTGCACCAAATTGAGTGGTACCACAGAAGCTAAATCAAAGCTTTTGTCTCAGTAAAAATACTGTGACAAAAGCTTTTTTGTTGTTATTCTTTTCAAAAAATCAACTTGTTCTAAAAAGAAAGGGGTATAAATATGTTAAAGAAAATTCCACACAGACTATATCTTACTGAAGATCAAATGCCAAAACAATGGTATAATCTCAGGGCCGATATGAAAGATAAATGTCCTCCTATGCTCAATCCGGAAACGCTGCAGCCAGTTAAAGAGGCTGATCTTTATCCGGTTTTTTGCGAAAAATTAGCCGCCCAGGAAATGGACAATGATACCAGATATTTTGATATACCGGAAGAAATACAAGAATTTTACAAAATGTATCGTCCCTCACCATTAATAAGAGCCTATAATCTGGAAAAAGCGCTGGGCACACCTGCTCGTATCTATTATAAGTTTGAAGGCAACAACACTTCCGGCAGTCATAAGTTGAATTCTGCAATTGCCCAGGCCTATTATGCCAAAGAACAAGGTCTGACTAGCCTGACCACAGAAACCGGTGCAGGCCAATGGGGCACAGCGTTGGCAGAAGCTTGTTCCTACTACAACATTCCGCTCACAGTTTATATGGTTAAATGTTCCTATGAGCAAAAACCTTTCAGGAAAATAGTCATGCAGACCTTTGGTGCCAACGTCATACCAAGCCCCAGCACTACTACAAATGTAGGCCGCAGCCTTCTGCAAGCTGATCCTTTAACAGGAGGAAGCCTTGGCTGTGCTATCTCAGAAGCAATCGAAAAAGCCGTTACAACTCCAGGATGTCGTTATGTCCTTGGTTCCGTGCTGAACCAGGTGCTTTTGCATCAATCTATTATCGGCTTGGAGTCAAAACAAGCGATGGCACTTATCGACGAATACCCCGACATCGTAATTGGCTGCGCCGGCGGCGGCTCCAACATCGGCGGTCTGATTGCACCTTTTATGCAAGATAAACTCCTTGGCAAAGCCTCACCGCGAATTATTGCGGCAGAACCAGCCTCCTGCCCTTCTTTTACCCGCGGTCGTTATGCTTATGACTTCTGTGACACCGGTAAAGTAACACCTCTTGCCAAAATGTATACGCTTGGCAGTGGTTTCATGCCTTCCCCCAGCCATGCAGGCGGTTTGCGTTATCATGGCATGTCCCCGATTCTATCGAAATTGTATAACGACGGCTACATGGAAGCCGTTTCTTACGAACAAACAAAAGTATTCGAAGCTGCTGTTTTATTCGCCAAGCAAGAAACAATTCTACCTGCTCCTGAATCTGCGCATGCCATTCGCGCCGCTATTGATGAAGCGCTCAAATGCAAAGAGTCCGGGGAAGCAAAGACTATTTTATTCGGTTTGACCGGCACCGGTTATTTTGATATGTCAGCATATAACTCTTTTAACGAAAAAACAATGACTGATTATATCCCCAGCGATGAAGATCTGGAAAAAAGTTTCGCCTGTTTGCCGCAAGTCAACACTCACAAATAAAATAAACAAAATACCCTTTCGCGCAATTATCAACGCGAAAGGGTATTTTTAATAAAGAAACAATTACCAGATACCGATAATTCTTTGAACCAGCAACGAAGCAACCGCAACAGCCGTCCAGCAACAAATGCCAAGAAAAATTGGCTTAACTCCATTTTTAATCAATTTCTTCAAATCCGTGTTCAGCCCAATCGCAGCCATAGCCATTACAATCATAT
>JBOFWD010000107.1:0-1964 GCA_051653445.1 Acidaminococcaceae bacterium
GGTCCCTGCAATATCAACAGCAATTCCAACTCGTTCCGCAGCTTCTTTGGCGACAACTACAACTTCGCTTTGGGAATCGATAACATAAGAATTATAAGCTTTACTTATCTCAACTTCGGCTTTAACGCCGTTCTCTTTAGCACCTTGTTCAAAAGCCTTGCGCATTTCATCTGTTAGCTTATCCAGCTTATCTTGATTTCTGCTGCGTGCCTCGCACTTTATTTCTACCAAATCCGGAACAATGTTCGTAGCCAGTCCGCCGGAAATTATGCCGATATTGCATGTTGTTTCCTCGTCAATACGTCCTTGCGGCACCTCGGAAAGAATTCTGCCAGCTGCTTTGATTGCATTTATGCCTTTTTCTGGTTCCAGTCCTGCATGGGCTGTTTTGCCATGCACTTTGACATTAATTTTGTTTTGTCCAGGTGCTGTAACTATAATCTTTCCTGGGCGACCACTTGAATCAAGCTCGTATCCAAAATCAGCCTTCAGCAAATTACTGTCTATATTTTTTGAGCCATTGAGCCCGCCTTCCTCACATACCGAAAATACTATCTGTAAATTACCGTGAGGAATATGATTTTCTTTCAGAACACGCAAAGCCTCTAAAATTGGCACTACACCAGCCTTATCATCAGCTCCCAAAATTGTTGTTCCATCAGAAGTAATTACTCCATCTTTTAAAATTGGTTTTACACCAACGCAAGGAACAACACAATCCAAGTGTGCAGCAAGCATAATTGTTGGAGCCTCGGGCAATGTACCCTTAAAATTAGCAATTATATTACCACAATTACCACCAATAATGGCACCTGCTCCGTCCTCAAAAACTTCACCGCCAATTTCTGACAGTCTTTTTTTCATCAGGTCACCAATTTCTCTTTCTTGGCGTGAATTGCAAGTAATTTGCACTAATTCAAAAAATTCCGCAAGTACACGATCCTTTTTAATCATGAATTAACCCCCATTCATTCATAAATTATTCCACATGGCATGGACATTATAGCACATTATATCGTTTTTTGTCTAAGTGTTTATCACTTCACATTTCTTTTCCCCCCCAAAAAATATACATGATAACTTTTTATGACTCCGGTGTCTATTTGCACAAAGCAGTTCGCGAATAATTTCTTCAGGCTTTTTGCATTAAATTACATTTGATTGCGCTGCGCTTTAATATTTGCTCCCATTGCAGGCTTCTAAGCACTCCAACTCTTTGCCTAGCTATCAATTTGCATTTCATATTTATCCAGAATTTTTTTCGCAAGAAGCAACAAGCATCTTACGCCTTCAAAGACGATATCTCTCAACACATAAAGGACTTCCCGCCTTTGACGTAGAATTAGCAAATATCCAATTATGAAATGAAGGTGTCAATATGCTTGAAACACATTTAAGACAAGACCGTCAAACCGTAAAACTTGGTTTAATAAAAGTAACTAAAGACCTATTTCCCGATGAAACATTTGAAACAGTTTGTTCTATTCAGGAAAGCGTTTTTTGCCAGCTGGCCAATTCAGCCTTGTCAGCGCGTGAAGTTAAACAGATTGAACTCAAACTGCAAGACTGGATAAAGGGAGATTATCCTATCGAACTAATTGATGACAAGGATGGATACTACCACTATAAAGTAAACAACATGGTTATAAAATCTGTGCATCCAGCTAACCCAAAAAGTTCTATGGTGGACTTATTCCGAATAATACCATTTTTTTCCGGATATGTAGTTGATTTTTTGAAAGAATATTCTGAGACAACTATGCCCTTTACAATGCCGCAAAAACTTGCCGCAACTTATGCAAAATCTCAACGCTGGTTAGCAAACATAAACATTCAAATGGTCACTAATGCTAATTGCTTTATAGCTGAAGGGCGTTACCTTGAATTAATAAATATGGCGGAAGCTTTGCAGGAAAAGGAAATTGCAGATATAGCTGATATGGTTTTAAAAGAAAGACGAGCTG
>JBOFWD010000108.1:0-2795 GCA_051653445.1 Acidaminococcaceae bacterium
ACTGATTCATTATTAATTCACGTGGTTTACTGCCCATGGCTGGTCCCACAATTCCATATTCCTCCATCGTATCAACCAAACGTGCAGCTCTTGTATATCCTATGCGGAATTTTCTTTGCAGCATTGATGAAGAGGCCTGCCGAGTATCCATAACTAAGTGAACCGCATCTTCAAACAGCTCGTCTTCAATCATACCATCATTATTGGTGTTATTTTGTGATTTCTTCGTGTCACTTTCAAGTTCTTGCGTTGTCACAGCTTCCGAATAATCAACCGGAATAGCTTGCGACTTAATATAATTAACCAAACGCTCCAATTCTTCATCGGAAACAAAGGCTCCTTGAACTCTCTGTGGCCTGTTCTCCCCTATTGGATAAAAAAGCATATCCCCTTTTCCAAGAAGCTTTTCAGCTCCACCCATGTCCAAAATTGTTCTGGAGTCAGTTTGTGATGAAACAGCAAACGCAATTCTTGATGGAATATTCGCTTTGATGATTCCTGTTATAACGTCTACTGAAGGCCTTTGCGTTGCTAAGATCAAGTGAATGCCCGCTGCCCTGGCTTTTTGCGCTAAACGCAAAATAGCGTCTTCAACATCAACTGCTGCTACCATCATTAAATCAGCCAACTCATCAATAACGATGATAATAAAAGGCAGCTTTTCATCTATAACTTCATTGTAGCGGTTAATTTCGCGCACCTGTGTTTCAGCGAAAAGCGAATATCGTCTTTCCATCTCTACAACAGCCCAATGTAATGCCGAAGCTGCTTGTTTAGCATTTGTGACAACTGGTGTCAGCAAGTGAGGAATGCCGTTGTAATTTGTCAATTCAACAACTTTTGGATCTACAAGTATTAATCTTACTTCCTCCGGAGCAGCCCTGAAAAGCAGGCTGGCAATTATCGTATTGATGCAAACGCTTTTTCCGGAACCTGTAGAGCCGGCAACCAAAAGATGCGGCATTTTTCCAAGATCAGCCATAACTATATTGCCTGATATATCCTTGCCTAATCCAACGCAAAGCTTATTCTTCACCTTTTTGATTGCATCACAATCAATTATTGAACGAAATGCCACAGTTTCATTTTTTAAATTAGGAACTTCGATTCCGATAGCGGTTTTTCCTGGAATCGGTTCAATGCGAATCCCCGGTGCTGCCAGTTTCAAAGCCAAATCATCTGATAAATTTACGATACGACTTACTTTTACACCCGGTGCCGGCTCCAATTCAAATCTTGTCACTGAAGGGCCACAAGTTATATTAACAACTTTAGCACGCACATTAAAATCATTGAGAGTACGTTCCAGAATTCTGCTTTGCTCTTGTGTCTCCTCACTCAATATAGACTGCCGCACTCGCGGTAAAGGCTGCAGAAGTGACATGGGAGGATATTTGTAACCATTAGCATTTGCCACAATATCCGTTTTAAATAATCCAACATCGGCCTCTTTTAGTTCTAAGGACATTTTTTTTTCTTTGACCGGAGACTCCATTGCTTCAACATCCTGCGTTTTTTTTACAAAATCAGAGAATTTTTCCTGATCATAGAATGTTCTTTTTTCTTTTATCTGTTCCTTCACCTGATTTATGGAATCGGCCGCGCTTTTTACACCATTCTCAGTCAAATCAACAGAATCTTTAATTGAAAATTTTCCTGAGAGCAATAGCGCACAAACAATGCCGGCTGAAAGTATTATTATAGCACCCGGAACCCCTGCCAGTCTACGCAGAAACAAAAGAATAAATCCGCCAACTAGGCCAGCCCCTTCCGGCAATCTTTCGGCCAACACTTCTTCACCTAAAGGCGTATAAAAATGGTGCAATAACCCCAAAAGGCAAAGGCCGATCAGACCAAATGAGAAAAATACTTGATCAAAGCCTATTCCTTTATGCCTAACCGCATAATTAATTCCGAGATAGAACATAAAAGCAGGAAGTATTATAGCTGCTTTACCCAAAAAATATTTTAGGAACTTAACGGTGAAAACACCCAAGCTGCCCATATTCAGACCATAAAGCGTAAGAAACATAAATAATGCCATCGTAATCAGGACTACACCAATTAATTCTTTTTGATTACTAACTACTTTCTTGTCTTTCTTTGCTCTACTATCCAAATCATGCACCCCACAGCTCTAAGATTATGCTAATAATTATATTTCCATAATCACTGGCAAAATCATTGGTCTCCTGCGCGTTTTTTCATATAAAAATCTACTTAAAGAATCACGGACTGCTGATTTTATGGCTGACCATTCAGAAACGCCGTTTTCCTGACACTTATTAAGCGCAACCTGCACTTTTTCCTTAGCATTTTCCATCAAGTCATCTGCTTCACGCACATAGACAAAGCCGCGAGAAACAATATCAGGCCCAGCTACAACACTGCAGTCTTGTTTGTCTATTGTTACAACAACAATAAGTATACCATCCTGCGATAATTGTCTGCGGTCACGCAAAACAATATTACCAACATCGCCTACACCAAGTCCATCTACCAAAACCTTGCCGGCTGTAACTTTATTATTAATTCCCACAGAATCATTTGTTACTTCAACAACAGAACCATTTTCGGCTATTACGATATTTTGTTTTGGCATCCCTAAAGATTGCGCCAATTTAGAATGCTTCACCAACATCCGGTATTCGCCATGCACTGGCATGAAGAATTTCGGGCGTAAAAGATTGTGCATAAGCTTGATTTCTTCCTGGCTGGCATGACCAGATACATGAATGCCCAAAGATTTTTCATAAATAACTTCTGCACCAAGCTTGAAGAGATGATCTATTGTT
>JBOFWD010000109.1:0-9257 GCA_051653445.1 Acidaminococcaceae bacterium
TATAATAGCTACGCTGATAAGGCCACTGGCTCGTATACATTGGTTGTACCATAATATGTTGCTGCAATTGGAACACGTAGTTTAATAGCTAGGCAGCAAGATTACCAGTGCAAGAACTTTTGAATTAATGGATAGTATAAAATCCTAAGCAGATTATAACATATTATTTCCGAAATTTAGCACTAAAGTCCCAGAAGCATTTTCTTGAAGGTTCCCACCAAATACAGTGAGCCGCAGACGCAGACAAGTCCGTCCTCGCCGACTTCTGCCAAAGCCGTTTTGTAGGCTTCAGCTAAATCGTGCATAGCTTTCGCCTGTGAACCGATTTGCTTCGCCAATGTTTCCGGCTCGGCTGCTCTTGCTCCTTCGTCAGCCCTGACAGTAAAGATCGTGTCCTCTTTGCGGAATAAGGTTGTGATTACCTGACTGATATCCTTGTCACCCATCATCCCGAAAATGAAGCAGATTTTCTTGCCGCTGTAATATTTGTCCAAGGCCGCTCGCAGGACAGCTGCGCCTGCCGAATTATGTGCACCATCCAAAATAACGTCAGGCTTCTGACTTATTCTTTCCAGACGTCCTGGCCATTTAGTCAAAGCAACGCCTTGATGCAGGGCCAGCTCGTTAATACGGCTGTCCTGTTTGGAGGCAAGCTTAGCAGCCACAACAGCGACTGCCGTATTCAAAATCTGGTGAGCTCCCGGCAATTTGACCTCATAGTTGGAATGATAATCACCGGCACTGAGCGTAAAGGTCTGGCCTTCCATGCTGCTCGTAACTTCCTGTCCGGTAAAAGCTTTGCCGTAAATATATAGCGGTGCTTGTTTGAAGAGAGACATCGCCTGAATCGGTCCTAAAGCCTCTCCTTCTGCTGCCGTAACTACCGGTACGCCATCTTTAATGATGCCGGCTTTCTGCATAGCTATTTCTTCAACAGTTTTGCCGCAGCGGTCAGTATGGTCGAGACTAACATTAGTAATTACAGATACTACCGGCGTAATAACATTTGTAGAATCCCAAAGGCCGCCGAGGCCAACTTCAATCACAGCGTAATCCAGCTTTTGCAGGGCAAAATGCAGAAACGCCGCTGCCGTCAATACTTCAAACTGTGTCGGCTGGTCAGCTCCCTTTGCCATAACGCTTTCTACAGCACGTCTGACAGCCGTAACTACCAAGGCAAAATCTTCGTCACTTATCTCTTTCCCGTCCACTTCAATCCGTTCGTTATATCTGACCAGATGGGGAGAGGTAAATTTTCCGACTTTCAAGCCGCTCACTAGTAAGATATTGGTAATCATACTGGTTACCGAGCCTTTGCCATTGGTACCTGTGACATGAATTGTCCTGACTTGTTGTTCAGGATTGTTCAGTTCTTTTAAGAGAGCTTCAATCCTCTCCATGCCAAGGTTGATACCAAATTTACCCAAGCTATCCAAGTAGGCTAATGTTTCTGTGTAATTCATGATTTTTCCTCCGCAATGAGCAAAATTGGCGCGGTTTAACGCGCCAATTGCTTTTTATTCCAGATTCTTCAAATAAGTCAGACGCTCTTGGATAGCTTGCATCTTAACCGCAATTTCCTGAGCTTTTGTCTTTTCTTTTTCAACAACTTCCGCTGGCGCTTTCGCCAGGAAGCCTGCATTATTTAATTTGCCTTCAATACGTCCGATTTCTTTGGTCATACCATCAAGCTCTTTGTTGAGGCGCTGTGTTTCTTTTTCAACATCTATCAAGCCTTTGAGCGGCAGGTAAACTTCAATTCCCTTAGTCACAGCAGCCATGGCGTTTTCCGGTTTATCGCCGCCAGCTGGCAATATGCTTAATTCGTCGACACTTGCCATCAGTTTTATATAGGACTGATTAGCAGCAACTACTTGCTGCAATTCTTCAGCAACGAGCAAAATTGCCGGAACTTTTTTGCCAGGGGCAACATTTACTTCTGCACGCATATTACGAATGGCTTTGATAGCTTCCATAATGGCATTCATAGCAGCTTCGGATTCAGAATCAAACAAGTTCTCGTCGCTCTCAGGCCAAGCAGCTACCATGATGCTCTCGCCTTCATGCGGCAGACATTGCCAGATTTCTTCGGTGATGAAAGGCATATAAGGATGCAGCAACTTCATGGAGGAGCTCAGAACTTCACAGATTACATGCTGAGCTGTGGCTCTCTCTTCTGCATTTTCTTTGTTGTAAAGACGTGGTTTGGCAAGTTCGATATACCAGTCACAGAATTCACCCCAGATGAATTCATAAACAAGTCTGCCGGCTTCGCCGAGCTCGAAACGTCCGAGTAAGTCTGTAACCTCTTTTTCAGTGTGTGCCAGGCGTGACAAAATCCATTTGTCGGCCAAAGTATAAGGTGCTAATTTAGCATTTTGGTCATATTCTTCCATGTTCATCAGAACAAAACGGGAAGCATTCCAGATTTTATTGGCAAAGTTGCGGGTTGCGTCCACACGTTCCCAATAGAAACGCATATCGTTACCAGGCGTATTGCCGGTAATCAGCATGAAGCGCAAAGTATCAGCGCCGTATTTATCAATTACTTCCAACGGATCGATGCCGTTGCCAAGAGATTTACTCATCTTCCTTCCCTGGCTATCCCGCACCAGACCATGGATGAAGACCTTCTCAAAAGGAATCTCCTTCATGAATTCCATGCCCATGATCAACATACGAGCAACCCAGAAGAAAATGATATCATAGCCTGTAACAAGCACGCTTGTTGGATAGAATTGCTCCAAAAGATTGGTTTTCTTCGGCCAGCCCATAGTCGAAAATGGCCATAAAGCAGAGCTGAACCAGGTATCAAGCGCATCCTCATCCTGACGAAGTTTGCCGCCGCATTTAGGACAGACAGTAATGTCTGTACGGGACGCTATAACTTCGCCGCAGTCATCACAATACCAGACCGGTATTCTATGTCCCCACCAGATTTGGCGGGAAATACACCAATCGCGGATATTATCCATCCAGCCAGTATAGGTTTTGGTGAAACGTTCAGGCACAAACTGCGTACGTCCGTCTTCCACACAATCAACAGCAGCTTGAACAAGTGGTGCCATCTTCACAAACCATTGTTTGGAAACCAGTGGTTCCACAACAGTACGGCAGCGCTGACAGTGGCCTACTGCATGATTATGGTCCTCGACTTTCACCAAGAAACCTTGCTCATCCAGTTCACATACCAGATTCTTGCGGCATTCATAGCGTTCTTGTCCTGCATATTTACCGGCTTCTGCTGTCATATGGCCGTCCATGCCGATTACTACGATGCTTTCCAGGTTATGGCGCATGCCCATTTCAAAGTCGTTAGGGTCATGAGCAGGCGTAATTTTAACCGCACCAGTTCCAAATTCGAGGTCTACATAAGAATCAGCAATGATAGGAATAATCCTGTCAGTTAAAGGCAAGCTCAATGTTTTGCCGATAAGGTGTCCATAACGTTTATCTTCTGGGTTAACTGCTACAGCAGTATCGCCAAGCATTGTTTCCGGTCTGGTAGTAGCAATAGTCAAGTAGGTGCCGTCTTCTTCCACGACAGGATAACGAATATGCCACAAATGGCCTGCTTCATCCTCGTGTTCGACTTCGATATCAGACAGCGCCGTATTACAGTTTACGCACCAGTTAGTAATCCTGCTGCCTTGGTAAATAAGTCCTTTCTCATAAAGAGAAACAAATACTTCACGTACTGCTTCCGAACAGCCTTCGTCCATAGTAAAGCGTTTGCGCTCCCAATCACAGGAAACACCCAGACACTTCAATTGGTTGATGATATGGTCGCCGTATTGTTCTTTCCAGGCCCAGACACGTTTCAAAAACTCTTCACGGCCTAAATCATAACGTGTTTTGCCCTCTTCTTTTTTCAGTACTTCTTCAACTTTGATCTGAGTAGCAAGACCGGCATGGTCATAGCCCGGCATCCATAATGTATTGTGGCCCAGCATTCTGTGCCAACGAATCAAAATATCCTGCAATGTATTATCCAGGGCATGGCCCATATGCAGCTGTCCGGTAATGTTTGGTGGTGGAATAACAATGCTGAAAGCTTCCTTATCCTTTTCAACTTCAGCATGAAAATAACCGTTTTTCTCCCAGTATTCATACCATTTCTTTTCTACACTGGCAGGGTCATAAACCTTCGGTATGTTATGTTCTTCTGACATTTCAAATCCTCCTTAAAATAATAAAAGTCCTATGTCAAAGACATAGGACGAAAAAATAGTTTCCGCGGTACCACCCATATTCCCGGAAAAAATCCGGACTACTCAACCTGTTTAACGCACAGAAACGGACAGACCTACTCTATTCAGCGTGTCAGCTCACGGACGACTTCAAAGCCGCTTGTTCGGATATGTCTCAGCCTCGCATTTCCTCTCTGATGAACCCGTACTTTTACTACTTCCGCTCATAGCTTATCCTATATGAATTTATACTCACTCAATAATAACAATGCTATAACCTGCTGTCAAGTGTTGGTCGAAAATCTCTTCAGTCGGAAGCCGAGTTTAATAAGACGATATTAAAGAAAAGTTTTTTCAAAAAATAAGAGCAGTTGTCCAGACCGCTCTTATTTTTTGCTTCATATTTAGTTTTTTATGCAATTACAACAAAAATTAAATGGGTGACTCTCAAACACCCAAAGGGAGGAAAAGAGAAATTGGAGAATGGCAAAATAAAAACCGTCTTTTTTTGCGAAAGACGGTTCAATAGGCTATTCCTGTTTTCCCCCAACTCCGGGTGAAAACTTGCGGCATCCCATCCCTGTCTCTCGCAGGTACTAGCAGTGATTCCCATACAGGCAATTTTCTGGCTCTGGCTAAACAGCAACAATATATTATCTGCTTGCCAATACAGTGGCGGGACCGCGTCGGATTTTAACCGACTTACTAATTAAGCTCCTAGGAGCACCTATATGCAATATTAAATTATATGTTAATTATAACCCTTAAAAAAATCTCCGTCAAGTTCAAAGAACGATATTCTCATTTCTTTTACCCTAATTCTTACCTTCCTTCTTACCAAAATATAAATTAATTCCTAAAGGAACGGCAATGTTTAAAAATAAGAAACGAAACAATTGGTAGATAAGAATAACAGAAACATTTTCATTAAGACTTAAACCAACCAGACACATCTCACCCAAACCGCCTGGTGCCATTGCCAAAAAAGCAGTCACCAGGCTATAGCCATAATATCCGGATAAAATAAGAGCAATCACTATACTCGCTGCCAACATCACAAAGATTCCGACAAAGGTATATGGCAAAATCCGCTTAAGTTCACGCAGCTCTCCAGGGTCTAAGCCCATACCCATGTTAAGCCCGATACTTATCTGTGCAGCAATCATTAGCAAAGGATCAATCGTATTCAACGTTCCGAACTGCAAAGATGCGGCCATCGCAATTAGTATCGGAGCCATAAGATAAGGCGTTGAAATTTTTATTTTATCGGCCAAAATGCCACCGATAGCAACCACCGGCAATATATACCAATAAGATATGCCATCAACAACAGCCAAAGAAGCAGCTGTTCCTTGAATTTTTGCACCCAAAAAATGCATAACAAGAAAAGGAACTGCTACAATAACTGACATTAAGCGTAAGCTCTGCATAAGAATAACTATATTCTTATCTGCTCTATCATCATCATCGCACATTATCGACATCTGGGTAAAGCCGCCGGGCATAATTCCCATAACACAACTTTGCAAGTCCAAATGCTCTTTTTTTGCCGTCCACCAAGCTATCACTACCGCCAATACAACAGCCGAAACGGTAGCACCGATCATACCGGCAAGCTGTGCTGGCATCTCGTGCAGAGCTGATACCGTGAGATATCTTCCGATGCTATAGCCGATAATAACAAGACCAGCACTGCGATAAACTCTTGGCCAGGAAACCTTTTGCATAAATCGTATCCTGGCGGCAAGAGCAACAGTTAAACCGCCCAAGAGCCATGGAATAGGCATACCGGCAAAATTAAATAGCCAGCCAACTAGTGCCGCTGATAAAAACAGCATTGCCTGAAAAATCATTTTTGTTCTTCTTCACCCGTCTCTATTTCGGGCGAGCGCAAATAATCCATGATTCTGGCAATCAGTTCTCCTCTTGTGGTATGCTGGCTTGAAGTGTAAGTCATTATACGTTCATCATCCAACCCCAGTTCACGCTTAAACAATGCCTTTTGTGAAGCAGCAACATTTTTGGACACTTTATCCGACTTAGTCAGAATTATTTGTACCGGTACACCGCAATCCATCAGCCAGTGATAACATTCTATGTCGCTATCAAGAGGTTTATGCCTTATATCAATAAGCTGGCATACTAGACGCAAATGTTCAGAATCCGATAAATACTTGCGAATGAAACCTGACCACTGATCCTTGTTTTCTTTGGATGTTCTGGCAAATCCATAGCCTGGCAAATCGACCAGATAAAATTTCTTGCGTTGGTCTATTCCCTCATAGTTTCTTTTGCCTTCCAACTCATAAAAATTGATAGTCTGAGTCTTACCGGGAGAACCGCTGACTCTTGCCAGACCGTTGCGGCGTGTTAAGGAGTTGATCAGAGATGACTTGCCCACGTTAGATCTTCCTATAAAGGCTACTTCTTCCAAATACGGTAACGGATACTGATCAGGTCGTACTGCAGAGGCAGTATATTTCGCCTTAATCAAATCCCATTGATTGATTGCCATCTTAATCCTCCAGTGCTAATTTTAGTACTTCGTCCATATGGCTAACAGGAATAAAGGTAATCGCACTGCGCACATTTTTCGGAAGTTCTTCTAAATCCTGGATGTTTAGCTTTGGTAAAAGGATAGTTTTTACCCCATACCTGTTCGCAGCCAGCATTTTTTCCTTGATGCCGCCTACGGGCAACACGCGTCCTGATAAAGTTATTTCGCCGGTCATAGCAATACCTGCTTTTATATGCTTACCTGTCAGAGCAGAAACCATAGCAGTAACCATAGTAATACCTGCGGAAGGACCATCCTTCGGAATAGCACCTTCAGGCAAATGAATATGCACATCAGTATTCTCATAGAATTTTTCGTCAAGCCCAAGTTCTTTTGCACGCGAACGAATATAAGTATAGCCCGCATGAGCAGATTCCTTCATCACGTCGCCGAGCTGTCCTGTCAGCAAAAGTCCGCCCTTACCAGCTGTAGCTGCTACTTCTACCTTCAGCAGTTCACCACCAATGCTAGTCCAAGCAAGCCCGGTGCAAATACCAATTTCAGACTTTGCTGTAAGGTCACTTTCCAGAAAAATAATTGGTCCAAGAAAATTATGCAGAGTCTTGGCATTTACCAAAACGCGTTTTGTTTTCTCTGTCACAAGACGATGAGCAGCCTTCCGGCAAATAGCGGCAATTTTTCGTTCCAAATTACGCACGCCTGCTTCACGGGTATAATCGCGAATCGTCCTGAAAATGGCTTCCTGTGTAAAACTTATGGTTTTCTCAGTTAAGCCATGTAATTCTCTTTCCTTGGGAATAAGATGCAGTTCAGCAATTTTGACCTTCTCGTCGTCGGTATAACTAGCAAGCTGAATAACCTCCATCCTGTCCAAGAGAGCTGGCGGAATGGTTTCTACAGTATTAGCTGTTACGATCCAAAATACATTGGAGAGGTCAAACGGGAATTCTATGTAATGATCACTAAAATTACTATTTTGCTCAGGATCAAGCACTTCCAACAAAGCCGAGGCCGGATCGCCCCTGAAATCAGCATTCATTTTGTCAACTTCATCCAGTAAAAAAACCGGATTGGAACAGCCGCAAGTCTGCATCCCATGAATTATACGTCCCGGCATCGCGCCGATATAAGTACGACGATGACCACGTATTTCCGCTTCATCACGCACACCGCCCAGCGAAATTCTGGTAAATTTGCGATTAATAGCTTTCGCTATCGAACGGGCGAGGGAAGTTTTACCTACGCCAGGAGGCCCGACAAGGCAAAGGATCGGTCCCTTGATTTGTTTGGTCAGGGCACGTACAGCCAAATATTCCAAAATACGCTTTTTGACTTTTTCTAAACCGTAGTGGTCTGCATTGAGAATTTTCTTAGCCAATTTCAGGTTGAAATTATCTTCCGTGAACTTATTCCAGGGAAGACTCAGCAATGCATCAAGATAGTTGCGAATTACTGCGCTTTCTGCCATCATCGGAGGCATTTTATACAAACGATCCAGCTCTTTTTTTATCTTCTCGACAACTTCTTGCGGCATGTCCAGCTCAGCCATAGCACGTTTATATTCGTCAACTTCAGCCTGTCGTTCATCACCTTCGCCAAGTTCCTTGTTGATGGCTTTCATTTGCTCGCGCAAATAATACTCGCGTTGGTTCTGTTCTATCTGTTTGCGCACCTGTTGAGAGATGTTTTTTTCTATATTAGCTATTTCCAGTTCTTTGCACAGATAGCTATAAAGCAAATTCATGCGGTCCTTGACATTAATTGCTTCCAGCACGCTCTCTTTTTCGTCAACACCGATAGTCAGATAACCAGCAATCATATCTGCAATCCTGCCGGGATCAGGCTGATCCTTGAAAGTCAGAAGCACTTCACTGGTGATTTTTTTGCTTGCCAATATCCACTGTTCAAAATTTTCAATCAACATTCTTTTCAGTGCTTCTACTTCATTACTATCATCAATAATGCTGACAATTTCCTCCACTTCGGCTTCAAAATAAACATCTTTGTTGTCGCGTACGGATTCAATTTTAGCTCTGGAGAAACCTTCAACCAAAATACGCAGAGCTCCATTCGGCAATTTTAACAATTGTTTTATTTCGGCAATAACACCATAAGTAAATAAATCACTTTCATTCGGTTCAATCGTTCCGGCTTCGCGCTGAGTAACCAGCAGAATTTTGCGATCTACCGCCATTGCCGATTCAACGGCTTTGATGGAACGGTCACGTCCTACATCAAGATTTATAATCATTCCCGGAAATACCAGCATGCCTCGTAAAGGCAATAAAGGAATTATTTTCTTTTCATCCATAATCTCTAACCCTCCTCAATCGCAAACTGTTTGTATCTAAAATAATTTAACATCGCTTGAGCGAACCTCTATTCTTATTTTAACATAAATAAACAAAAAGGGGAAAAGAGCCTCTGCTCTTTTCCCCTTTATCTCTTTCAGGATGCTGAATCATTCTTCTCTTCCAACACCAAAGTTGGGGGCTTATGCTCCCTGACAACTTCTTCGGTGACGATGCATTTCTTCACATCAGCTCTGG
>JBOFWD010000110.1:0-1878 GCA_051653445.1 Acidaminococcaceae bacterium
CGCATTGAAAGCTGAATACACGCTGCCTAACGTAAGCCAGTCTGTAATTATCACAAGAATGGAAGGAAGAACACCTGTTCCTGATAGGCAGAAAATAGCTGATTATGCTGCTCATGGTGCGACCATGGTTATTTTTCTAAGTTCCGGTATGACCGAAAAACTATCAAAAGAACTGATTGCTGGAGGCTACAAAGCCGATACACCGGCCGCAATAGTTTATAAGGCTTCCTGGCCGGATGAAAAAGTTGTTCATTGCACGGTAGGAACACTGGCAGAAGCGGCTGCCGCCAATAATATAAGCAACCTGGCTCTAATTACGGTAGGCGGATTTTTGGGTAATGAATATGACCGCTCAGAACTTTACAACCCAGGCTTTTCGCATGGCTTCCGTCAGGCTTCAATAACAAAAGAGGCAGGAAAATGAAAGCAGTTATTTTCTCTTATACAAGAAGCGGTGCAAAGCTGAGTTTGCGTATAAGGAATTGTTTGCAGAAGTTAAATTATGCAACGAAAGTTTTTACGTCAGAAAAATATGTTAACGTTGATAGTTCATTAAGAAAAAGTGCAGGACTTAACGATGCTGCAAGGAAGGCATTTGAAGATAGCCAGGTAATAATTTATATTGGTTCTTGTGGCATTGCGGTCAGGGCGATAGCGCCTTTTGTCAAAAATAAAACAGTTGACCCCGCGGTTATTTCAGTTGATGAACAGGGCAGCTTCGTTATTCCTCTTTTGTCAGGACACATTGGCGGTGCTAATGATATAGCACGTAAAATTGCACAGGAAATTAATGCACAGGCAGTTATAACGACAGCAACCGATATTAATGGCTTATTTGCAGTTGACGAGTGGGCAACTAAGAATAATGTCTACATAGGAAGCCTGTATGCGGCAAAAGAAGTTGCTGCTGCTTTGGTTAATGGTGAAATAGTTGGGCTTATCAGCAACTATAGTATAACGGGTGGGCTGCCATCAGGAATTTCAAATGATGAAAAAACCAGAGTCGGTATTGTAATTGATGATAATGCTGGAATAAAAACGTTTCCGGTAACTCTCAATTTACTGCCTAAAGTTTATTATTTAGGTATCGGCTGCAGGCGAAATACGAAGCCGGAAGCCATTGAAAGACTTGTGTTACAAACTATTGAAGAATTAAAAATCAATATAAATGCCGTAGCAGGAATTGCTTCCGTTGATTTGAAAAAGGATGAAGAAGGTTTGCTGGCTTTTGCACAAAAATACAAATTGCCGATAACATTCTATACTGCTGCAGAATTGGAAAGTCAGCAAGGAGAATTCAGTTCTTCTGAATTTGTGCAGTCAATCGTCGGTGTAAGTAATGTTTGCGAACGGTCTGCTGCCGCTGTAAGCGGAGGCAGCAGAATATTTGTGCCAAAGAGAAGCCAAAACGGTGTAACACTGGCAATTGCAAAAAAAGACTGGCTGGTTAATTTCAGCAAATAAATGGAGGAAGAGTATGTCGAAGAAAGTATATGTTGTTGGATTAGGACCTGGTGGTGTTGAACAGATGACCAAACGTGCACAAGAAACTTTGGCTGCATGCGATGTCATTGCTGGTTATAATGTGTATGTTGATTTGATTAAGGATGATTATAAAGATAAAGAGTTTCTCAGCACAGGCATGAGAAAAGAAGTCGAACGCTGCAGGCTGGCAATTGATGAAGCACTTAAAGGAAAAACTGTGGCGATGATTTCCAGCGGTGATGCCGGCGTTTATGGTATGGCTGGTATTATGTACCAAATTGCGGCTGAATATCCAGAACTCGAAGTGGAAGTTGTCCCTGGTATTACCGCAGCCTGCAGTGGTGCCGCTGTTTTGGGCGCACCGCTGATCAGTGACTTTGCTTTGATTAGTTT
>JBOFWD010000111.1:0-3957 GCA_051653445.1 Acidaminococcaceae bacterium
TATGAAGATTATCCCTTCTGGTTTACGTTTTTCACAAAACTAGGCTACAGGGTAATTCTCTCCAATAAATCTTCCCGTGCTATCTACGAGCAAGGTCTAGAAACAATTCCTTCAGACTCCCTTTGCTATCCGGCAAAAATCGTTCATGGTCATATTATTGATTTGATAAACCAAGGAGTTACGAAAATATTCTACCCTTGCATACCATACAATATAAAAGAAGATATTACTGCAGACAATCACTATAACTGCCCAGTAGTCACTTCCTACTCCGAGAACATACGGGCCAACATGAAAATCCTCTCAGAAAAAAACATTGAATATATCCAGCCTTTCCTACCGCTTGATAATCCCGAACGCTTGGAGAAAAGACTAGCCGAGGAACTCAAAGGCGAACACCTTGCTCCGGCCGAAATTGCACAAGCCGTCAAAGCCGCTTATCATGAGCTCCAACAGTACAAGGAAGAAGTACAGCAGCAAGGCAAACAAGTCCTTGATTATATTAAAAAGACAAATACCACGGGCATTGTCTTGACGGGGCGCCCCTATCACATTGACCCTGAAATCAACCACGGACTGCCAGAACTTATTCAATCTTATGGGCTTGCTATTCTCTCAGAAGATTCTATCAGCCACCTGGCAAAGACACCAAGGCCGATTCGCGTCATGGACCAGTGGATGTACCACTCCCGCCTTTATGCGGCAGCTTCACTAGTCGCTAACAGGAAAGATCTGGAACTTATTCAGCTTAACTCTTTCGGGTGCGGACTTGATGCCATCACCATGGACCAGGTCAAAGAATTGCTTGAGGCCAGCCATAAAACCTATACGGCCATAAAGCTAGATGAAATCAATAACCTTGGTGCGGCACGCATAAGAATACGTTCCCTGCTGGCGGCTTTAAAAGCACGCAATGCCGACAGTAAACCAGCCAATAAGGAAAACCATCATGAAAGCTGGCCTATTTTCAAAAAATCCATGAAACATACACATACCATCCTTGCACCACAAATGTCACCTGTTCATTTTCAATTTCTGCAGGCAGCCATTGAAGGTTCCGGTTATCAGATTGTCATACCGCCACTGCCAGACAAACGAGCCGTTGACTTGGGCCTAAAATATGTCAATAATGACATATGCTATCCATCCATCATCACCATCGGCCAGCTATTGCAGACCTTGACTTCAGGACAGTATGACCCAGAACATACTTCCATACTGCTTTTCGAATCCGGCGGCGGTTGCCGTGCAACCAACTATGTTGCATTGATGCGAAAAGCCCTCAAAGATATCGGTCTGCCACAGGTTCCTGTTTTTTCACTTAGCGGCAAAGACTCCGGTGAATTCAGCATCTCCATCGGAACCATGGACAGACTGCTGATGGCCATAACCTACGGCGACCTGCTGATGCGGGTTATGCAGCATGTGCGCCCATATGAAATGGTGCCCAATTCCGCAAACGCGCTCTACGAAAAATGGTCTGCAAAATGTCGTTATGACTTAGTCAAATGCAATCGGTGGCAATTCAAGAAAAATATTTTCGGCATAGTGCATGACTTCGACAATCTGCCTTTGAATACTGAAAACACCAAACCAAAGGTCGGTCTTGTCGGCGAAATACTCGTCAAGTATCACGCCATTGCCAACGGCCATATAATTCAAACATTAGAAGAAGAAGGCGCAGAAGTCATTGTGCCCGATTTAATCAACTTCTTCCTCTATACGGCCTACGACGACTGCGTCAAATACAAACTTCTTGCCGGAACATTGGCAAATAAGCTCAAATCACAAATTTTCATTCATATTATCGAACAATACCGTAAAACTTTGGAAAAAGCCTTGCTGGAAAGCAAAAACTTTAAGCCGCCGGAATCGCTAAAAGAACTAATTGCCTTAGCTAAAGGTCATGTTTCACTTGGTAATATAACCGGTGAAGGCTGGCTTTTGACAGCAGAGATGATTGCACTGATCAAAAACGGCATCAACAACATCATCTGCTTGCAGCCTTTCGGCTGTCTGCCCAATCACATAGTAGGCAAAGGCATGATCCGCGAATTGCTGCATTCCTATCCACAAGCCAATATAGTGCCGATCGACTGTGATTCCGGAGCAAGTGAAGTTAATCAGCTGAACCGCATTAAACTAATGTTGGCTGTGGCTTTTGAAAAAATTAAAGAATATAAATAAGTAAAAAAACCGACCCCCAATCGTTAGATTTTTTAGGTCTAACTTTTGGGGGTCAGTACAAAAGTTTGCAAAACCAGCTTTTTATATTCTAAGTTTAAACTGCTACCGGCAGCACATAATAAAGCACCGCAAAAAACTGAAAGGCGCTGCCAGCGATAACAAACAAATGCCAGACAGCATGATTATAAGGCATACGTTTCAGCAAATAGAAAATTGCGCCCACGCTGTAAAAAAGTCCACCCACAGCCAACCACACCATTCCCATAGTATCAAGACGCGCCAGCATAGGTTTAATACAAATTATAATCAGCCAGCCCATCAAAACATAGCACAGCGTAGACAACTTATGAAATCTATTTACATAGAAAACAGTAAGTACAATGCCTAAAAGTGCCAGGCTCCAGATAATGCCCAGAACAGTCCACCCCAACCAGCCATGCAAAATAATCAAAGCAAAGGGCGTATAAGTACCCGCAATCAAAAGATATATCGCGGAATGGTCAAAAATTTTGAACACTTTTTTGACTCGTTCATTGCGAAAACTATGGTACAAAGTTGACATCAAATACATCAAGAACAAAGTAACTCCGTAGATGCTGAAACTCACAATATGCCACATAGTACCGTATTGGCAGGCCAACAGCACCAGAAAAACCAGTCCGACTGCCGCGGCTACAGCCCCTATTCCATGTGTAACCGCATTTAATCTTTCTTCCATCTTCAGCACCTCCTGCTATCTCAAGTCATCCGCATTTTTACATAACTCCAGTATAACACGTTTCGCCAAAAATTTCTCTTTAGGTTTAATTGTTATTTGATTGTCATTATTATTTACAGGCCGACTACCCCTTATTCTATACTCAAAAAAGGGTTGCTTGCGGAATAATTTTGCCGATACTAAACTTGTATTTTTTCGCCATTTCATCGAAAGATGAAATACCCGCTTCTTCACACTCCTGCAAAAGAAGCATGGCACACGCTCTGGCATCTTCCAAAGCATTATGATGTGTAAATTGAAAACCAATACCTTTAGCCAACACATCAAGGCGATAACTCATTAAATCCGGCCAGACAGCTTTTGCAATAAGCCAACTGCAAACATACCTGATTGCCGGATAAGATAAATTATAAATATCAAGAGAAGCCTTCAAAACCTTGATATCAAAAGGCGCATAATGAGCTGCGACCGTTTGACCATCCAGCCTTTGGGCCATCTCTGTCCAGACAGCAGGAAACTCCTCTGCAGTCTCCACCATCGCCGGCGTAATATTGTGTACTTCAATATTACTGCTGTCAAAAACCATCTCTCTCGGTTTGATCAGACTGTAATATTCATCAACTACTATGCCATTCTTTATCGTAACGATACCCACCGAGCAAGCGCTCGCAGGATCTGCATTTGCTGTTTCAAAATCAAGAGCGACAAAATCCAAATGAAAAACCCCCCTAATAAAAATTGATAATAAATGATAGTTTATTATACTACAATAATCGTCAGTCTTTCACTTAGAAATAATGAAAAATCTATTAAGATGACATTGCGCTATCTTTGATTCAGCATATTTTGAAATTATCCCGTTTAACTCCACTCTTTTGTATAGAATTGCGACTTAACTACAAAGTTACCGCTGTTTGAGGGCATGTTATTTCAATCCACGCACCCCACACGGGGTGCGACCATTCCCTCCGTGAGCGCCTTTAACCATTCGCACATTTCAATCCACGCACCCCACACGGGGTGCGACATTTAACTAATAAGCCAACCATTCC